>NZ_CP120717.1:4305000-4605000 GCF_032883915.1 Endozoicomonas sp. 8E
GATTGTTACGGACACATTGCCCGGGTTGTTATCAAGCTCTCTAATGGGTGTAAGTTTTGCTGCCGAAGCAGCCATCAGAGTCTTTACTAATGAGCGCTTTAATCTTTTGCATATCCCTCAGGCTGGTTGGCCGGCACTGATCGCAAAGCAATTTTTGATTACTCCCATAAACCATAATATCCAATTTGTGTTCAGTAATGATGGCAATGAAGTTGAAAAAACGTTATTTCCCAAGATACTTGATCCAGACAGTATTGAAGGAATTCTTCTGAAACCACTGGAGAAAACAAAGCATTTTTCCATTAAAAAAAGACCGAAACACTATGGTATTTGGCTGGATGGTGAGATCAAAAGTAGTGACAGGCCAGAAAATATCAAAAAGTATTTAAGACTTGTCAAGTCTTTTGTATTGGGCAAATCAGAGGCGCTGGATATATCATCAGGGGCAGCAGCTTCTGATGTTGAACAACTCTCAGAAAATACTGCAAGCCATGAGCTAAGCCGGTATGACTATGCAACATCGTTTGAAGTACTGCGGGAAGCGCCACAACCTGAAACCTGTTTCGATGAATTCATTTATAACCTGCCCCGGCTGGAATCTCACCCAAAGTATGAGGCTATTAGTAATGCTCTTTTGAAGAAACATCGCACAAAGTCAGCCCTGGTTCATTATTACTTATGGGCTTACGAGACCCTCAATGATAACTTTGATAACGAACGGGATCTGTTCTGGGATGAGATAATGACAAAGAAGATTGAAGAAAATGAACCCATGAAAAGTACTTTCCTGGCACTTCTGGCAACCGCCGACTTAACGGTTATGTACGATGATAACCGGGAGGCCATGAACACTGCATTCCAAACGTACAATAGAGATCTTGCCTCCTGGCTGGCCTTTTTTCATAAGATCTCGGCCAATTCCGCCTTTATTCTGGGAGAGACACAAAAAGCAGATTTCCATCAAAAGCATTATGAAAACCAAAAAGATATATTACTTCATTCAGTACCTGACCTGTAAGATTGCCAGAAAGACCAAATGCGTAAATTGAAGACTTGGCTTCAGTTTGCGCTCAGTATTTTCTATAAACGGCGATAGTTTTCTAACCAGTCAAATAAGGGATCTACAACCCAGTGTTCGGCAGAATTTCATACACCCCATTAAAAGCTATTTAACGCAGGTACAAAGCCACTCTTGCTACATCCTGGTCGCACTGCTATTTTTCCTCAGTCTCCGTAGAGATCAGAACAATTCATTCAATCAGTATCAATAAAAGCTGTTGTTTAACAGGTCAACTCTGATTAATAAATTAATAATCATCAATTGGGATCTATGGCAATTCTATGCTTGTTTGTCACAGAAGACTGTTAACACTTCTCTTGATTGCGCTGCTGTTCATGATTGAAATGAACGTACAAACAAGTCATGCCTCCGGCTACCAGAATGGACCCGGGTACAAGGCACCAGAAATCCGCTTTTTAGGTCTCTACGCCGGATTTAAAGCCAATAATTTCCACCTTAAGCTGGGTAACCATTATCACGTAATACACGACGTTGGCACACCCGAAAAGTTGTCCCTTTTTTTCAAGAATCAATGGTTGAGTCACCTGCCCTGGTTTCTGTTAGCAAAACTGCTGCCTCCTTCAACCGTACCCTACCCTTCTTTCAGTCGCGGTTTCCCCTCACTGTCCCGGGCTTTTGGTGATGCCCCCGATTGCAATCCTCATCCGGTGATGATCGATCACTCTTTGCTGAAAGGCCGCTTATCAGTGCAAACCGCTTGCATCGAAAGTCATCCTGTATGGCAGATTACAGCCTCACCCCCGACATCATCGTCAGAGACTCAGGCCGTCAAGGGTGATTCTCTTTCTGCCTGGCTGTCGCTGTGGAAACTGCTAAACGACACCAATACCAGTACCCTTTTCCTGCGTCCCTGGCGAGAAGATCAGCTCAATCGCCTGCAGGCCATTCTCTGTCAAACTAAACCGCTTACAGAGCAGAAAAAGTGTCAGAGCGTTCTTATTGACTTCCCGCTGAATCACGCAAAACCTTGGCTATTGCCGGAACTGGCTAAAAAAGACATCATCAGCGCTGACGGGCAAACCGCTTTGGACAGTCACTCTATTAAGCGGGTCAATCAGGCTATTCACTGCCTCTCTTCCCACGATAAGTTGTTTGGAGAACCCAATAAAAGTAAGCCAGCTGACAAGGCAAAAATACACGCCTGCCAGAATAATCATTGGCTTTATCAGTGGTCGGATCAAAGCTGGCTTTATCAACCTGGCATTCCCGAGACTGCGATAAAACCCAGCCCGGCACTCATGACCGGGAAGTACTTTAACCTCTGGGCACTGGAAAAGGTATCGCCCGGCAATGATACCCATCCGCCCTGGTCGAGATCTTCTTTATTCATCGCCCGCAACGACAGACATCGGAAATACCATTTCTGGGGAGCAGGTGACCCGGTACTGGTCATGGGGTTCGCAGATGCCCCATATAATGTCGAGGATCATTACGCCGGTCGGGACGGACCCATCATTGGCACCCTGGTAGAAAGTGAGCATCTCAACCTGGCCACTCTGCTTATGAACACTGTGACCAGTACGCCCTTTAATTTCTATCAATGGCGGGGAATTCTCTCAGGGTTCACAGCACCCATGCCCAAAAGCCTCAGTGCCCGGGTCAGGGAGCAGATTCTGAGCGACCCCGGCTCACTTTACCAGTTTGTTAAACGGCGACCTGAGTTACTGAACAATGTGTTGACCTATTTAAACAGTGAGTTTCCGGGACACCCTGTCAACTCATACTTTTCCGGTCGTGTATCACCTTTTTTTAGCCATCAAACAAACGCAAACCCACTGGCCCTGGTACCCGAAACAAGCAACGCGTTCGACGGTTTTCATCCTCCTGCCATCCCTCATCAGCCAGATAGGTCACTACGCTCTACGGGTTTTACATCGGGCATAATGACTGCTTCTGGTGTCCAGGGAAATGATGGACCGCCTGCATCTCAATCCCGCCCGGGTTATCCCTCTGAACAAAAAGCGAAAAAAAGCGGCAAAAAAAGTAAACGACGTGCTAAATCGGACGGTAGGAACAATATTGACGATAATGAGCCGCCACCACCGGACAGGAAGCATCCGGTCACGCCAGCAGACGCTGTATCCTCAGCATCCCTGCTTAAACATCTATTCTATTTGTACAGGCGCTCCGGACTTCGGCCTGAAAGAGTGACCCATAGATCGGACTTTCTTTCAGAACAGCTTGGTATCACATCCAGGGAAAAATTTGAAACCCTGCTCCGTCTATGCAAACCACCCGACTGTGGCAGTGAAACATTATATAACCAGATGCTTGGGGGTTTTGATCCAAAAAACCAACAACACATGATGCTGGCATCAAAAGCACTGGAACATTCTATACAGGTCATTGTTACTGATGGTCGGGGATATCTCTCCCACAGCTACCATGACCATACGCCTCAAGAGCCTCTGGACGGGCTTGAAAATATCCATATGTTCCTGTTTCACGAGAATCACACGGTAAAACTGTCTCATCAAAGTGACGACAACCCCTGGTTCACTCACTTCCTGATCAGCTCCTACTTAAACAAGCAGGAAAACGAATGGCTGGAAGACAATGCCCTTGAAAATGCTTTATGGGAACTGTTTCCACAATGGCAGAAGGATATTTTGTTATGCCGGGAAACGCTCCAGTGCAACGCCATAAAATCTGCCAGCGAACGGCTAGAGGAGGCGTCCACAAAATCTGCCAGCGAACTGCTGGAAGAGGCGTCCATACAATCTGCCAGCGAAGTGCTACAACAGGCGTTTACTGCACCCGATAAATTCATGCAGGGAGATCTCGGACATCACCTGTTCAGGTTTTACAATAAATTACGCCTTGTTTGTTACCCGTTCGACGATACAGAGAACCCTGATGGAACATTTTACGTTAGCAAAAACGTGCTTGGAGCAGTGGTTTTTTTCTGGCAAGAGTCTGCCAGTAACTATATCGCCTTTATAGCCCCTGATCTCTCCACATCAGCAATAAACGACAAAATACAGTCTTTGGATAATCATGTAAAAGATTATTCCGAGGCCGTATTTTTAGTAAAAAAACAGGATATTCGCTACGTGATTCCTGCACTCCTGGTGCTCGCACCTGTTTTTAGAAAAACCTATGCAGAAGCCGAGAGTATTATATCCGATACTGAAGATGCTCTTGTTTATGGGGGTTTAGCCAGATGGCAACATCTCTCGTCATTGTTTAAACCCATCGAACTGGGCAAGGTACCTGTTACCAATAATATTGATCTGGCCGTTGAGAATATTAAAAGTCTGGAAAAGATTTCGGCCTCTATTGAGGAAAAACTAACAGGCGCCCTGCCTGGCACTACCGTCAGACGCAACAACTTTCACACCATAGTTTTAGCCAGCCCGAAAGAATTGCGCCGCAGAGGTTTACTGCACACCTTGAAGATCCATTGCTTTCCCGATAAAAACAAAGAAAATACAATAACATTCGC
The DNA here is from genome assembly GCF_032883915.1 of Endozoicomonas sp. 8E. Taxonomy (NCBI): domain Bacteria; kingdom Pseudomonadati; phylum Pseudomonadota; class Gammaproteobacteria; order Oceanospirillales; family Endozoicomonadaceae; genus Endozoicomonas; species Endozoicomonas sp. 8E. Next base: position 4,309,527 of record NZ_CP120717.1, read on the forward strand.
CGCTTGCAAGACAAAAAAATGGCGCATCTTATCGATCAATATTTCTGCCGGTCCTGAAGGGTATTTCGATTTCACCCGTGTAGAACCTTTTGCCACGAGTTCCAGGCTACTTATGCCAAGCCTGCCCGCTATGGTTGAAAAACTGCTTCAGGACACGCAACCTGATCAAACTTACCCGGGAATTGATGCAAAGAGAAGGGGGCAAAATGCTCAAAATATATTAAAAATCTTGCTGGCGAATGACACTGAGCAACAGGTTCAGGCGATGATTCAACAGTCACTGCTCAGCCATTCTTCAGAATCATCCGGGTTACCGGAATTTCTGCTTCCTTATATCAAGCCCCAACCTGACAAGGCACTGGAAAGTAATAGTGAAGGTGCAGAGGCGATAACAACAGATCCTTCTTTCCATTCCCATGAGAAGGAACAGAAGCAAAAAGAAATAAACGACATTGCCACGGCACCTGATCCTGCTGAACGCTCAAATAAAAGAAAGAATAAAACCGCAGCCCAAAAGTCAATCCCGAATACGATCGATTTCGAAACAGCCTTGTCTCAGTCCGTAGAAATATCGAACTGGCTTAAGGAGATGGATCATAGCTTTGCGGACGAGCTGAATAGGACAATAAAGACACAAGATTGCAAAGCCTCTCTAGAAAAAGAAGCCTCTGTAGAAAGCAAAGCCCCTGCAGAAAACCCTGCGCCCGATACGGAATCCGATACACTGCAAAAGCAACTGCAGGACGGAAAAACAAAAACCCTGAAAACACTGGCCTGTTCCGGAGCATCTGCTGATACATCCGCAGACCAGCCAGTCATCACCATCAACCTGGCCAATACCCCAGGCAGTCAACAGCGCAAAGACTTGGAGCAGGCGGCTTATGAGAACCACTTCCCTTATGCGCAACTGGTTCAGGCGTTGTTCATTCTGAACCAGAAATTCCCATCTGGAAAACCAGAAGTACTGCAGATCTATGAAAAAACCTTCGAGCTGTTGTTACCGGCAGCCATTGCCGGTATACCGCTTGCCTACCAATTACTAATCGGGATGCAATTACACAACCAACATCCGGCAGGCTGGCCCCAGATGGAATCTGTAAACCGGCTCTTACGCAGCGTGGCTTCCAGAGCGACAAGCTTCAACCAGTTAAAAGTTGAAGGTCTATTGAATGGTGGATTTCTGGAGCAGCTCTATCAGGATACAGACGCCATCACCCTAATCAGGATTGAGCAGGGGTTAGCCAAAGCGTCAGACCTCTCAGACAGAGGCAGAGAGGTAAAGGCTATTGTCAATGCCTTGGGAGAACCGGATACCGCCTCGATATTAACATCCCTGAAAGCAGTTCGTCCCGGGACTCGGGAGCTGCAACAAACCATTGGATTACTGATACTGATACTGGAGAAAAAACAAGAGCCTGCTGCCGGTCAGATTCGCAGTGAACTTTGGTCATACAGCCTTAAGACTCTGCAAATTAAGGGAGCCTTGAAAAAAAAATCACAGCTCATGGATACATTTTATTTCCCACATGTGCTGGCCATGACTGACCTGAAAGCATTCATGGATACTGAGCAAACCGGACAATTACTCAAAAGTCATCAACCCAGATTGATAGCCTTTTGGAAAGTGGGTTTTTGGGAAAGCTATCTCAAGGCTTCGTTGAGCGAAGACAGCAAGAGTGAAAAGGAAATATTTGATGGGCATCATGACAAAATAAGCAATAAAGCGATTAAAAAGTCCAGACCCGATTTAATAAAAGACTGGATTCTTGCCCGGAGCTTTTTGCTTTCAAGAGATTTTATTCAAATCAAAGAGGTTCCGGCTTCCCTCACTCCATCCACTTTGGCGCAACTAAGGCTTGGAATAGCTAAAAATTCTGAAAAAGCAAAAAGAACCGTAAACACAGCCAGACAGCCAGAACAGAAGCCTGGTATCCGACCATCTACAGGACCACACGATGAACAAGTATATAACCAGTATTTATTTCAACTGGATAACAACATTATTCAGGAACTCAAATTCATTCAGGAAAACCCGGGGAAATTTTTGCAACAGGTAGAAACTCACATCATTGAATTCAGAAAGGCTCTGGTAAGAAATGGCAACGATTTAACAAACAATCTGGGAATCGGTTATTACTATTTCCTGAAGGCACTGGCCATGATAGGGGCCAAAATGTCAGATGACGACAAAACCATTGAGTTGTCTTTTACCCCTGGAGTCAAACTCAACGGCAAAAAGATAAAAGAGACTATTTTGTTGTGTAAAGGTCATTCCTTCCCCTATGCCCCGTTGCTCTTGCTGTTTTTTGAACATGGTATGGAAGGACAGTCTGAGGCAATATCGAAAGCCTATTTCTCTGCGTTCTCCGGTGTATCACAGTCTATTGAAATTTTATTGGAATCGGACTCAAATCTAATGGTTATGACCGGAGTATTACTCAAGTGGCTGTTGCTGATTCCTAAGCCTTTCGAACTGAAACTGGCCTTTGATGCAGACACTTACCTGAAAAACCCGCAAAGCAAAATTCCGGGCAGGGTAACACCTTCCATACAAATACTCAGAGAGTTTCTGGAACTGCTTCCGGTAAGAGGCTCTGATGGTGCAGTTGATGTTGTTTTGAATCGAATAGGCCAGAAATTTCTGCCAAACGAACATTATGAAAAAGCGGTAGCGAGAGCGGAAACATTGGCGGGAACGCTAGCGACGAAAGAGACTTCGAAAGCGCTAGCGGAAGAGGCAGCAGCAGTGGCAGCGGTAGTGAACAAGGAAGCAATATTAAGATTAATACTATACTTGGCCACCGGTCGATCGGAATTGATGCATTTTCTTTGCCTGGATTTATCCATGCTGACCATTAACTATTCTGTATTCGGCCTGGCATCAAACTCCGACGTCCTCACGTTCCTGAAAGAAGTTCAGAAGGAGCTCACTAAAAACAGTGATCCTGAAAAGCAGGTAATGGCAGATATTATAGAACTTGCTTTTTATCTGGTTAATGAAGCACCAGAAGTAAAGCCGGACCTCCCTCATCTCAAAACCCTTTCCTTCTCTGGGCAGGCCCGCTTAACCACACTTCATTTTGGTCATGACTTACAACTTCTAACAAAAATAATTGACTTGTTCCCTGAACTGGTTACCGAGGATACCACATCGTACTGGTACAACACCTTTTTGCTGATTCACGAATATATTATCACGCTTATTGGTGGAAATGCTGAAAGGGCACAAAAACTCCAGATTGTTTCAAGTGATTGGGAAAAATTACGTACTTTATTTGAGCACTCGATATGGCATAAGCCAGTAAAGGCTGTTGCACATAATATTGAATCAAAAGTCATCGACCATCTTCTCTTTAACAGTGATAACTTAGCAAAGTTCACAAATGGAGACGAAAATTTTTTTATTATTGCCATTCAACAAGCCAGAAAAGTTGGCTATCAGAAATTAAAGCAGCAGCTAAAAGAATATGAAGATAAAGTGGATTCTCAATCATTAAAGATGTCAGGCTTGCTTCATTGCCTGTCAGGATTAACGCTTCTGGAGGCACAAATAAGCTCTGACTTGCAGCAGGTAGTATTAACTGATCGCAAAAAAGTCATGCCCAGCGCACATGATCATTTCAGGAAAGCGCGGCAACTCAGCTTCCCTTATGGTGGTTATCTGGAATCACTAGTGGCTATGCGAATGGACAACTACCAGTATTATCAGGACGAAACATTAGAAGCCTCGCAGACAGACTCAACCTATAAGCCTGTTATTCAATACGCATCGACCAGAAAACCGGGGAAAAAGATCTTTATTGAAGCGGGTAAGATTGTTACCAACATTCTGCCCGGGCTATTAGCAAGCTCTCTTTTTGGTGTACGTTGTGCTGCTGAAGCAGCCATCAGGGTCTTTACTGATAAACGGTTTAATCTTCTGCATATCCCTCAGGCTGGCTGGCCAGCACTGATCGCAAAGTATTTTTTGATTATCCCCATCCACCATAATATCCGATTTATGTTTAGCAATGATAACCCTGAAGTTGAAGAAGCGTTATTTCCCAAAACAAATGATCCAGACAGTATTGAGGGAATACTTCTGAAACCACTGGAGAAAACAAGGCATTCCCCCATTAAAAAAAGAGCGAAGCAATATGGTATTGTTCTGGACGACGAAATAAAAAGCAGTAACAGGCCAGAGAATATTAAAAAGTATTTAAGCCTTGTCAAGGCTTTTATATTGGATAAATCAGAGGTGCTGGATACTGCATCCGAGACAACAGCCTCTGATAGTGATCAACTCTCAGAGAGTATTGCAAGCTATGAGCTAAGCCGGTATGACTACACAAAATTGTTTGAAGTACTTCAGGAAACACCACCACCTGAAACCGGTTTTGATGAATTCGTTTATAACCTGCCCCAGCTGAAATCTCACCCAAATTATGAGGCTATAAGCAATGCTCTTTTGAAGAAACATCGCACAAAATCAGCCTTGGTTCACCATTATTTATGGGCTTATGAGACTCTCAATGATAACTGTGATAACGAGCGAGACATGTTCTGGGATGGGATAATGACACAGAAGATTGAAAAAAACAAACCAATGAAAAGAGCATTTTTTGCTCTTCTGGCAACCGCCGATCTAACTGTTATGTATGAAGACAAGCGGATGGCTATGATCACCGCTTTCAAACGATACAAGATAGATCTTGCTTACTGGTTAACCTTTTTACACTCGATCACAGCCACTTCCGCGCTCCTTCTGGGAGATAAACAAAAGGCAGCTCTTCATAAAGAACATTTTAAAAACCAAAAAGAAATATTACTTCATTCAGTACCTGACCTGTAAAAAAACCAGGAAGGCCAAATGCGTAAACTGAAGACTTGTGTTCAGTTTAGGATCAGGTACAAAGCCACTCTTGCTACATCCTGAACCCACTGCTATTTTTCCTCAGACTCCATAGAGGTCAGAACAATTCATTCAATCAGTATAAAAAAACGGTTGTTTAACAGGTCAACTCTGATTAACAAATGAATAGTTATCGAATGGGATCTAGACCAACCATATGCTTGTTTGTCACAGAAGACTGTTAAAACTTCTCTTGACTGCGCTGCTGTTCATGATTGAAATGAACGTACAATCAGGTCATGCCTCCGGCTTCCAGAATGAACCCAGGTACAGTGCACCAGAAATCCACTTTTTAGGTCTCTACGCCGGATTTAAAGCCAATAATTTCCACCTCAAGCTGGGTAACCATTATCACGTAATACACGACCTTGGCACACCCGAAAAGTTGTCCCTTTTTTTCAAGAATCAATGGTTGAGTCACCTGCCCTGGTTTCTGTTAGCAAAACTGCTGCCTCCTTCAACCGTACCCTACCCTTCTTTCAGCCGCGGTTTCCCCTCACTGTCCCGGGCTTTTGGTGATGCCCCCGATTGCAATCCTCATCCGGTGATGATCGATCACTCTTTGCTGAAAGGCCGCTTATCAGTGCAAACCGCTTGCATCGAAAATCATCCTGTATGGCAGATTACAGCCTCACCCCCGACATCATCGTCAGAGACTCAGGCCGTCAAGGGTGATTCTCTTTCTGCCTGGCTGTCGCTGTGGAAACTGCTAAACGACACCAATACCAGTACCCTTTTCCTGCGCCCCTGGCGAGAAGATCAGCTTAATCGCCTGCAGGCCATTCTCTGTCAAACTAATCCGCTTACAGAACAGAAAAAGTGTCAGAGCGTTCTTATTGACTTCCCGCTGAATCACGCAAAACCCTGGCTATTGCCGGAACTGGCTAAAAAAGACATCATCAGCGCTGACGGGCAAACCGCTTTGGACAGCAACTATATTAAGTGGGTCAATCAGGCTATTGATTGCCTCTCTTCCCACGATAAGTTGTTTGGAGAACCCAATAAAAGCAAGCCAGCTGACAAGGCAAAAATACACGCCTGCCAGAATAATCATTGGCTTTATCAGTGGTCGGATCAAAGCTGGCTTTATCAATCTGGCATTCCCGAGACTGTAATAAAACCCAGCCCGGCACTTATGACCGGGAAGCACTTTAACCTCTGGGCACTGGAAAAGGTATCGCCCGGCAATGATACCTACCCGGCCTGGTCGAGATCTTCTTTATTCATCGCCCGCAACGACAGACATCGGAAATACCATTTCTGGGGAGCAGGTGACCCGGTACTGGTCATGGGGTTCGCAGATGCCCCTTATAATGTCGAGGATCATTACGCCGGTCGGGACGGACCCGTCATTGGCACTCTGGTAGAAAGTGAGCATCTCAACCTGGCCACTCTGCTTATGAACACGGTGACCAGTACGCCCTTTAATTTCTATCAATGGCGGGGAATTGTCTCAGGGTTCACAGCACCCATACCCAAAAGCCTCAGTGCCCGGGTCAGGGAGCAGATTCTGAGCGACCCCGGCTCACTTTACCAGTTTGTTAAACGGCGACCTGAGTTACTGAGCAATGTGTTGACCTATTTAAACAGGGAGTTTCCGGGACACCCTGTCAACTCATACTTTTCCGGTCGTGTATCACCTTTTTTTAGCCATCAAACAAACGCAAACCCACTGGCTTTGGTGCCCGAAACAAACAACGCATTCGACGGTTTTCATCCTCCTGGCATCCCTCATCAGCCAGATAGGTCACTACCCTCTACGGGTTTTACATCGGGCATAATGACTGTTTCTGGTATTCAAGGGGATAGTGGGCCGCCTGCTTCCCAATCCTGCCTGGCTTTTTCGTCTGAACAAAAAGCGGAACAAAACGGCAACAGAAGCAAACGAAGTGCTCAATCGGACGGTAGGAACAATGCTGATGACAATGAGCCACCACCGGGCGGTAACCACCGGGTGATACCAGCAAACGCAGTATCTTCAGCATCCTTGCTTAAACATCTATTGTATTTTTACAGGCGCTTTGGGCTCAGGCCTGGAAGAGTGATTGATGGATCGGATTTTCTTCAGGAACAACTTGATATTACATCCAGTGAAAAATTTGAAACCTTGGTCCGTGAATGCCAACCACCTGACTGCGACAGTGAAGCATTATATGACCAGATGCTCGAGGGTTTTGATCCGAAAAACCAACAACACATGATGCTGGCATCAAAAGCCTTGCAAAATTCTATACAGGTCATTGTTCCTGGTGGTCCGAAATATCGCTACTATAGCCATGATATAAACCATGATCATAGGCCACAACAGCCTCTGGAGGGGTTTGAAGGTATTCATACGTTCCTGTTTCACGAGAATCACGCTGTAAGACTGTCCCATCACAGTGACAACGACCTGTGGTTCAATCACTTCCTGAACCGCTCCCACTTGAGCAAACAGGAAAACAAATGGCTGCGAGACAATGAGTTTGAAAATGCATTATGGGAGCTGTCGCCACAATGGCAAAAAGATATTTTATTATGCCGGGAAAGTCTTCAGTGCAACACCATAAAATCTACCAGCAAGCAGCTAAAACAGGCGTTTACTGCACCCGATAAATTCATGCAGGGAGAATACGGACATAACCTATTCAGTTTTTACAACAAATTACGCCTTGTTTGTTACCCGTTCGACGATACAGAGAACCCCGATGAAACATTTTACATTAGCAAAAACCTGCTTGGAGCAGTGATTTTTTTCTGGGAAGACTCCGCCAGCAAATATATTTTCTTTATAGCTCCGGATCTCTCCACATTCGCAATAAACGACAAAATACAGTCTTTGGATAATCATTTAAAAAATTATGCAGAGGGCGCATTTTTAGTAAAAAAACAGGATATCCGCTATGTAATTCCTGCACTGATAGTGCTCGCACCTGTTTTTAGAAAAACCTATACAGAAATCTGGAATATTATATCTGATACTGGAGATGCTCTTGTTTATGGGGGTTTAGCCAGGTGGCAACATCTTTCATTATTGGTTAAGCCCACCGAACCTGGCAAGGTCCCTGTTATCAATGATATTGATTTGGCAGTTAAGGATATCAAAAGTCTGGAAACCATTTCAGCCTCTTTAGAGAAAAAACTAAAAAGTACCCTGTCTGGCACCATTGTTAGAAGCAGCATTATTCATGCTATGGCTTTAGCTGACTCAAAAGAATTGCAGCGCAGACGGCTACTACACAACGTAAAAATCGTCTGTCTTCTCGATAAAAACCATGAAAAGACAATGGGGGACGTCCGTTACAAGGCAAAAAAATGGCGAATCTTATCGATCGATATTTCTTCCGGTCCTGAAGGGTATTTCGATTTCATGCGTGTAGAACCTTTTGCCAAGGGTTACAAACTACTTATGCCAAGCCTGCCCGCTATGGTTGAAAAACTGCTTCAGGACACGCAACCTGATCAAACCTGCCCGGGTATTTATGCGAAGCGACGGGTGCAAAATGCCCGAAATGCGTTAAAAATATTGCTATTAATTGACACTGAGCAACAGGTAAAGAAAATTATTCAAAAGTCAGTGTTCAGCAGTTCTTCAGAATCATCCAGGTTACCGGAATTTCTGCACCCTTATATCAGGCCGCAGTCTGACAATGAACAGGACAGCACTATTGCCACTTATGCCGAAGGGATTCAACCGGAAATAAGCGACATTATCACTGTGCCAGAAAAGAGCGATACCGAAGAAGAAGCAAGCCCTGACGATCAGCACTCTACAGTGGCTGATAACAGTGAGGTAGTAGTACCTGATCCTGCTGAAAGGTCAAAAAAGGGAAAGAATAAAACCGCCTCACAAAAGCCAATCTCGAATAGGATCAATGTCGAATCAGCATTGTCACGGTCCGTAGAACTATCAAACTGGCTTAAGGAGATGGATTATAACTTTCCGGATGAGCTGAATAAGGCAATAAAGATACAAGATTGCGATGCCACTGAAGAAGGCGAAGCCCCTGAAGAAAGCCCTGCGCCCAATACAGAACTCAATACACTGCAAAATCAGTTGAAAAACGGAAAAACAAAAACCCTGCAAATACTGGCCTGTTCCGGAGCTTCTGCTGACACATCCGGTGACCAACCGGTCATCACCATCAATCTGGCTAATACTCCGGGCAGTCAGCAGCGCGAAGACTTAGAACAGGCCGCTTATGAGAACCACTTCCCCTATGCACAACTGGTTCAGGCGTTGTTCATTTTGAACCAGAAATTCCCATCTGGAAAACCAGAAGCACTTCAGATCTATGAAAAAACCTTCGAGCTGCTGTTACCGGCAGCCATTGCCGGTATACCGCTTGCCTACCAATTATTAATCGGGATGCAATTACACAACCAACATCCGGCAGGCTGGCCCCAGATGGAACCTGTAAACCGGCTGTTACGCAGCCTGGCTTCCAGAACGCCAAGCTTCAACCAGGTAAAAGTTGAAGGTCTATTGAATGGTGGATTTCTGGAGCAGCTCTATCAGGATACAGACAACATCACCCTGACCAGGATTGAGCAGGGATTAGCCAAAGCGTCAGACCTCTCTGACAGAGGTAGAGAGGTAAAGGCTATTGTCAATGCGCTGAGAGAACCGGATACCGCCTCGATATTAACAGCCCTGAAAGCAGTTCGTCCCGGGACTCGGGAGCTGCAACAAACCATCGGGTCACTGATACTGATACTGGAGAAAAAACAAGAGCCTGCAACCGGTCAGATTCACAGTGAACTTTGGTCATACAGCCTCAACGCCCTGCAAATTAAGGGCGCCTCGAAAAAAAAATCTCAGCTCATGGATATAGCTTATTTCCCGCATGTACTGGCCATGACTGACCTGAAAGCATTCATGGATACTGAGCAAACCGGACAATTACTCAAAAATCATCAACCCAGATTGATAGCCTTTTGGAAAGTAGGTTTTTGGGAAAACTATCTCAAGGCTTCGTTGAGCAAAGACAGCAAGAGTGAAAAGGAAATATTTGACGAGCATCACGACCAAATAAGTAATAAGGCGATTAAAAAGTCCAGACCCGATTTAATAGAAGACTGGATTCTTGCCCGCTCTTTGCTGCTTGCAAGAGATTTTATTCAAATCAGAGAGGTTCCGCCTCACCCTACTCCATCTACTCCGGTGCAACTAACGTCTGAAACAGGTAAAAATTCTGAAAAAGCAAAAAAAACCGCAAACGCAGCTGGTCAACCAAAAGCACTGAAGCCTGGTATCCGACCCTCAACAGGAGCATTCAATCGGGATGTACATCGCGAATATTTGCTTCACCTGGATGACAATATTATTCAGGAAGTCAAATTTATTGAGGAAAACCCGGCATTTTTTTTGCCACAGGTGGAAAAGCAGATTTCTGTATTCAGAAAGGCTTTACTAAAAAATAAAAATCAAACAAACGAGTTGGGAATGGGTTATTACTATTTTCTAAAGGCACTGACACTGATGGGGGCCAAAATTTCAGAGGATTACGAAACGATTGAGTTGCCCTGTAGCCCGGAAGTTAAACTCAACGCCAAAAAGTTAAAAGAGACTATTGTATTGACCGGTCACAAAAGTGCACTGGCCAGTGCTTATGATCATTTCATGAAAGCACGTCAACTCGGCTTCCCCTATGGTGGTTATCTGGAATCGCTATTGGCTATGCGGCTAGACGACTACCAGTATTATCAGGACGAGACATCAGAAGCCTGGCAAACAGACTTGGCCAATAAGCCCGTTATTCAATACACATCGACCAAAAAGCCCGGGGAAAAGATCTTTATTGAAGCGGGTAAGATTGTTACGGACATTTTGCCCGGGCTATTGGCAAGCTCTCTACATAGTGTACGTTTTGCCACTGAAGCAGCCATCAGAGTCTTTACTGATGAACGGTTTAATCTTCTGCATATCCCTCAGGCTGGTTGGCCAGCACTGATCGCAAAGTTTTTTTTGATTAACCCCATAGAACATAACATCCAATTTGTGTTCAGTAATGATAGACCTGAAGTTGAAGAAGCGTTATTTTCCAGGATAATTGACCCAGGCAGTATTGAGGGAATACTTCTGAAACCAATGGAGAAAAAAAGGCAATTTTCAATTAAAGAAAGACCAAAACAATATGGAATTTGGCTGAAAAATGAAATCGAAAATAGTGACAGACCAGAAAATATTAAAAATTATTTAAGGCTTGTCAAAGCTTTTGTATTGGACACATCAGAGGTTCCGACTACATCATCCGGGGAAACAGCTTCTGATATTAATCAATTGTCGGAGAATATTGCCAGCCATGAGCCAAGCCGGGATGACTCTACAACATTGTTTGAAGTGTTGAAGGAAACATCACAGTCTGTAACCAGTTTAGGTGAATTCATTTATCACTTGTCCTGGCTCCAACCCCACCCGAATTATAGGGCTTTAAGTAATGCTCTTTTGATAAAACATCGTACAAAGTCAGCCCTGATTCACTATTATTTGTCGGCTTACGAGACCATCAGTGATGGCCACAACAACGAACGGGATCTGTTCTGGAATGCGATAATGAAACAGGAGATTGAAGAAAATGAACCAATGAGAAAGGCTTTTTTCGTACTTCTGGCAACCGCCGATCTAACGGTCATGTACGATGATAACCGGGAGGCCATGAGCACCGCATTCAAACCATACAAAAAAGATCTTAATCCCTGGCTGTCTTTTTTTCACTGTATGGCAGCACAAATCGCCGCTATTCTGAATGATAAACAAAAGACAGATTTCAATATCAATTACTTTAAAGAATTGAATAAATATTAAGTCATTAAGTACCTGATCCGTTGGTTTCGCCTATCTGAAGGCCAGCTTTTTTCCATACCTCTGCGCTCCACCTCTGTTAATTAGCTGAAGCTATATGCCATTGTTGTGACCGAAGGCATAAACGCCTTAAAGGATGAAAACCTTCTGGAAAATATTAGTGTTCGGAACCGTCCGGTTGGCCACTCATTTCGAATTCGACTGCCAAAAGATCTCACCAATGAACATGGAACAAACTAATGTACGGCTCCCAACCGATATCAATTTATTAAATAAATTCTGTCGCACAATGATTGAGTTTACTGCTTTGATCCGCAGCTGCCAGTCTGGCCTCTGTAAACAGAGCTGCTAACTGCCGCAGCGACATAAAAACGTTATCACAAGATTCGAAACCAGTAGCCAAACCGAACACGGAACCATTCTTGCTACATCATGAACCCACTGCTATTTTTCCTCAGTCTCCATAGAGACCAGAACAATTCATTCAATCAGTATTAATAAAAACTGTTATTTAACAGGTCAACTCTGATTGACAAATTAATAATTATCAAATGGGATCTACGGCAATTCTATGCTTGTTTGTCACAGAAGACTGTTAAAACTTCTCTTGATTGCGCTGCTGTTCATGATTGAAATGAACGTACAAACAGGTCATGCCTCCGGCTACCAGAGTGAACCCGGGTACAGTGAACCAGAAATCCGCTTTTTGGGTCTTTACGCCGGATTTAAAGCCAATAATTTCCACCTTAAGCTGGGTAACCATTATCACGTAATACACGACGTTGGCACACCCGAAAAGTTGTCCCTTTTTTTCAAGAATCAATGGTTGAGTCACCTGCCCTGGTTTCTGTTAGCAAAACTGCTGCCTCCTTCAACCGTACCTTACCCTTCTTTCAGTCGCGGTTTCCCCTCACTGTCCCGGGCTTTTAATGACGCCCCCGATTGCAACCCACATCCGGTGATGATCGATCACTCTTTGCTGAAAGGACGACTGTCAGTGCAAACCGCTTGCATTGAAAATCATCCTGTATGGCAGATTACAGCCTCACCCCCGACATCATCGTCAGAGACTCAGGCCGTCAAGGGTGATTCTCTTTCTGCCTGGCTGTCGCTGTGGAAACTGCTAAACGACACCAATACCAGTACCCTTTTCCTGCGCCCCTGGCGAGAGGATCAGCTCAATCGCCTGCAGGCCATTATCTGCCAGACCAATCCGCTTACAGAGCATAAAAAGTGTCAGAGCGTTCTTATTGACTTCCCGCTGAATCACGCAAAACCCTGGCTATTGCACGAACTGGCTAAAAAAGACATCATCAGCGCTGACGGGCAAACCGCTTTGGACAGTCACTCTATTAAGCGGGTCAATCAAGCTATTGATTGCCTCTATTCCCACGATAAGTTGTTTGGAGAACCCATTAAAAGCAAGCCAGCTGGCAAAGAAAAAATACACGCCTGCCAAAATAATCACTGGCTTTATCAGTGGTCGGATCAAAGCTGGCTTTATCAACCGGGCATTCCCGAGACTGCCATAAAACCCAGCCCGGCACTCATGACCGGGAAGTACTTTAACCTCTGGGCACTGGAAAAGGTATCGCCCGGCAATGATACCCATCCGCCCTGGTCGAGATCTTCTTTATTCATCGCCCGCAACGACAGACATCGGAAATACCATTTCTGGGGAGCAGGTGACCCGGTACTGGTCATGGGGTTCGCTGATGCCCCTTATAATGTCGAGGATCATTACGCCGGTTGGGACGGACCCGTCATTGGCACCCTGGTAGAAAGTGAGCATCTCAACCTGGCCGCCCTGCTTATGAACACGGCGACCAGTACGCCCTTTAATTTCTATCAATGGCGGGGAATTCTCTCAGGGTTCACAGCACCCATACCCAAAAGCCTCAGTGCCCGGGTCAGGGAGCAGATTCTGAGCGACCCAGGCTCACTTTACCAGTTTGTTAAACGGCGGCCTGAGTTACTGAGCAATGTGTTGACCTATTTAAACCGGGAGTTTCCGGGACACCCTGTCAACTCATACTTTTTCGGTCGTGTATCACCTTTTTTTAGCCATCAAACAAACGCAAACCCACTGGCCTTGGTGCCCGAAACAAGTAACGTGTTCGACGGTTTTCATCCTCCTGCCATTCCTCATCAGCGAGATATGTCACTCCCCTCTACGAGGTTTACATCGGGCATAATGACTGCTTCTGGTGTCCAGGGGAATAATGGACCGCCTGAATCTCAATCCTGCCCGAGTTATCCCTCTGCACAAAAAGCGGAACAAAGTGGCAACAAAAGTAAACGAACTGCCAGTCCTGACGGTAGGAACAATATTGACGATAATGAGCCGCCACCACCTGACGGCAACCACCCAGTCACACAAACAAACGAAACAGCCTCTGAATCCTTGCTTAAACATCTATTGCATTTTTACAGACACTGCGGACTTTGGCCTGGAAGAGTCATCCATGGATCGGATTTTCTTCCAGAACTCCTTGATATCAAATCCAGTGAAAATTTTGAAACCCTGGTCCGTCAATGCCAATCACCTGACTGTGAAAGTGAAGCATTATATAACCAGATGCTCCGGGGTTTTGATCCGAAAAACCAGCAACATAGGGTGCTGGCATCAAAAGCCCTGCATAATTCTATACTGGCCATCGTTCCTGATGGTCAGAAATATCGCTGCTATAGCCATGATATAAACCGTGATCATAGGACTCGACAACCTCTGGAAGGGCTTGAAGATATACATACGTTCCTGTTTCACGAGAATCTCGCTGTAAGACTGTTTGATCACAGTGATAACAACCTGTGGTTCACTCACTTCCTGATACGATCCCAATTAAACGAAAAGGAAAACAAATGGCTGCAAGACAGTGAGTTTGACAATGCTTTATGGGAGTTGTTTCCACAATGGCAAAAAGACATATTATTATGCCGGGAAAGTCTGCAGAGCAACGCCATAAAATCTACCAGCGAAGAGCTAAAAGAGGCGTCCATAAAATCTGCCAGCCAAGCGCTAAAACAGGCGTTTAATGCACCCGATAAATTCATGCAGGAAAAACACGGACAGAACCTGTTCAGGTTTTACAATAAATTAGGTCTGGTTTGTTACCCGTTCGACGATACAGAGGACCCCGATGGAACCTTGTACATTAGTAGTAACGTGCTTGGAGCAGTGGTTTTTTTCTGGGAAGACTCTGCCAGTAACTATATCGCCTTTATAGCTCCAGATCTCTCTACATCAACGATAAACAACGAAATGCAATCTTTGGATAATCATTTAAAAAGTTGTTCCGAGGGCGCATTGTTAGTAAAAAAACAGGATATCCGCTATGTAATTCCTGCACTGTTGGTGCTCGCACCTGTTTTTAGAAAAACCTATACAGAAATCGAGAGAGTTTTATCCGATACTGGAGATGCTCTTGTTTATGGAGGTTTAGCCAGGTCGCAACATCTTTCATCGTTGGTTAAACCCACCGAACTTGGCAAGGCACCTGTTACCAATGATATTGATTTGGCAGTCAGGGATATCAAAAATCTGGAAACCATTGCGGCGTCTTTAGAGAAAAAACTGAGAAGCGCTCTGTCTGGTACCATCGTTAGACGCAGCAACATTCACACTATGGTTTTAGCCAACCCAAAAGAATTGCAGCGCAGACGACGAAGGAACACCGTAAAGATCAACTGCTCTCCTGATAAAAACAATGAAAAGACCATGGGGTTGAGCGATAGCAAAGCAAAAAAGTGGCGAATCTTATCAATCGATATTTCTGCCGGTCCTGAAGGGTACTTCGATTTTATACGTGTAGAACCTTATGCCAGGGGTTCCAAACTGCTTATGCCAAGCCTGCCCGCTCTAGTTGAAAAACTACTTCAGGACACGCAACTTGATCAAACTTACCCAGGTACTGATGCAACAAAGCGACGGAGGCAAAATGCTCAAAACGCATTAAAAATCTTGCTTGCGAGTGATAATCAACAACAGGTTGAAGAGATTATTCGACAGTCACTGTTCAGCCGCTATTCAAAATCATCCAGGTTACCCGAATTTCTGATTCCTTATATCAAGCCACAACCTGACAATGTACAGGAAAGCACTATTAAGGTAGAGAATAAGATAGAAAATGGTGCGAACGATCAACGCCCTACAATAGCTCATAACAGTAAGCCAGTGGCACCCGTCCTGGCTGAAGGTTCAAAAAAGCGAAAAACCGAAACCGCCGCCAAAAAGTCAATCTCGGATACGATCGATTTCAAAACGGCATTGTCTCAGTCCATAGAAATATCAAACTGGCTTAAGGAGATGGATTATAACCTCCCGGGCGAGCTGAACAGGGCAACAAAGGCACACGATTGCGGAGACTCTGAAGAAAACGAAGCGCCTGAAGAAAAGCCTGCCTCCGATACAGAACTCGATACACTGCAAAATCAACTTAAGGAAGGAAAAGCAATAACCCTGCAAATACTGGCTTGTTCAGGGGCTTCTGCAGATACATCCGGTGACCAGCCGGTCATCACCATCAATATGGCTAATACCCCCGACAGTCAGCAGCGCTCAAGGTTAAAACAGGCAGCTTATGAAAACCACTTTCCCTATGCACAACTGATTCAGGCGTTGTTCATTCTGAACCAAAAAATCCCACCTGGAAAACCAGAAGCACTTCAGATCTATGAAAATGCTTTCGAGCTGCTGTTACCGGCAGCCCTTGCCGGTATACCGCTTGCCTACCAATTATTAATCGCGATGCAATTACACAACCAGCATCCGGCAGGCTGGCCTCAGATGGAACCTGTAAACCGGCTTTTACGCAGCAAGGTTTCCAGACAAACAAGCTTCAATCAAGTGAAGGTTGAAGGCCTAATGAATGGTGGATTTCTGGAGCAGCTCTATCAGGATACAGACGTCACCACCCTGACCAGGATTGAGCAGGGCTTAGCCAAAGAATCAGAACTCTCAGACAGAGGCAAAGAGGCAAAGGCCATTCTCAGTGCCCTGAGAGAACCGGATAACCCCTCTATATTGACAGCCCTGAAAGCAGTTCGTCCAGGAACCCGGGAGCTGCAACAAAGCATCGGGTCATTGATACTGATACTTGAAAGAAAAAAAGAACCCGCAGTCGGTCAGATTCATAGTGAACTTTGGTCGTACAGCCTCAACGCCCTGAAAATTAAGGGAGACTCGAAAAAAAAATCTCAGGTCATTGATATATCTTGTTTCCCATATGTGCTGGCCATGACTGACCTGAAAGCATTCATGGACACTGAGCCCATCGGACAATTGCTCAAACATCATCAACCCAGATTCATAGCCTTTTGGAAAGTGGGTTTTTGGGAAAGCTATCTCAAAGCTTCGTTAAGCAAAAACAGCAAGACTGAAAAGGAAATATTTGACGAACATCAGGACAAAATAAGCAATAAAGCGATTAAAAAGTCCAGATCCGATTTAAAAAAAGACTGGATTCTTGCCCGATCTTTTCTGCTTTCAAGAGATTTTATCCAAATCAAAAAGGTTCCGGCTTCCCCCACTCCATCCACTTTGAGGCAGCTGTCGTCTGGAGCAGGTACAAACTCTGCAAAAACAAAAAGAACCGTAAATGCAGCCAGAAAGCCAACAGAACTGAAGCCAGCGATTCGACCATCAACAGGACCATTCAATGAACGACTACATACCCAGTATTTATTTCAGCTGGATAACAATATTATTCAGGAAGTCAGATTTATGCAGGAAAACCCGAAAAAGTTTTTGCAACAGGTAGAAGATCACATCACTACATTCAGAAAGGCTCTGGTAAAAAATAGCAATGACTCAACAAACAAGCTGGGAATAGGTTATTACTATTTTCTGAAGGCACTAGCCATGATAGGGGCCAAAATGTCCGATGACAACAGAACTATTGAACTGTCCTTTAGCCCGGAAGCCAAACTCAACGCGAACAAGATAAGGGAGTCTATTTTAGTGTCCAGAGATCTTAACTTCCCCTATGCCTCAATGCTCTTTCTGTTTTTTCAACATGGCATGGGAGGAAAGCCTAATTCAGCAATGCAGGCCTATTGCTCTGCATTCTCCGGGGTGTCACAGTCTATTGAGATTTTATTAGAATCGCGCGCAGATACACCGGTTCTGGCTGGACTATTACTCAAATGGCTGGCACTGATTCCAAAGCCTTTCGCACTGAAACTGGCCTTTGATGCCGACACTTACCTGAAAAACCCTCAAGGCGAGATTCCAGGCAGGGTAACACCTTCCATACATGTACTGAGAGAATTTCTGGAGCAGCTTCCGGTAAAAGGCTCTGATGGTGCAGTTGATGTTGTTTTGAATCGATTGGGCCAACTATTTACAGATACCCGGTATCTGCTAGACGAACAGCATGAAAAAGAGGAATCGGCTGAGTCAGCCTCAGCGGCAGCAATTGAGACTGCGAAAGCGGCAGAAGAAGCCATAGTAGAAGTAGCCATAGCAGTAGGTGTAGCGGTAACGAACGAGAACGACAACGACAACGAGATAGCGAACGAAATAGTGAAAGTGAAGGCGAACGCAAAAGAGAAAGCGATGGCGTTAGCGAAAGCAACCATAAAAGTGACACTAAAAGCGAAGTCGAATGCTACAGCGTTGGAGAAATCGACAGCGGTGGTGGCAGCGATAAGTAAGTTGGCAGATACAGGTAAAGCGGCAGCGAGTACGATAATAGAAATGTTAACGGACGAGAAAGCGAAAGCGGTAGAGGAAGCGGTAGAGGAAGCGCTAGACGATACGCTAAGGGAAACAATAGTAGAAGCGGCAGAAAGAACAGAAGCAGCATTAAGATTGATACTTTACTTCGCCACTGACCGAACGGAATTGATTGATTTTATTTGCCTGGACTTATCCATATTGACCATTATCTTTTCTATAATTCGCCCTGAATTAAACTCGGAGCTCCCCGCATACCTGAAAAAGGCTCAGAGGAATCTCTCTGAAGATACTGAACCTGAAAATCGGGCAATGGCAGATATTATAGAGCTTGCTTTTCATCTGGTTGGTGCACTACCAGAGGCAGAGCTGGCTCTCCCTCATCTTAAAGCCCAACCCTTCGATACCCAGGCTCTCTTAACCGCTATGCATTTTGGTCATGACTTACAACTTCTGAAAAAATTAATTGGTTTATCTCGCGAACTGGTTGCTGAAGATACCAAATCGTTTTACAACATTATTTTGCTGGTTCACCAGCATATTCTCACACTTATCGGTGAAAATGCAGAAAAGGCAAAAAAACTTCAGTTTGAATCAGATGCCTGGAAAATATTACGCAACGGGTTGAAGAACTTTGTATGGCATAAGCCGGTCAAGACTGCCACCCATAATATGGATTCAAACGTCATGAACAATGTTGTCTTTAACAGTAACAGCGTGAAAAAGTTCTGGAATGGAGACGAAAGTACTTTTATTCTTGCTACCGAGCAAGCCATAAAAATTGGCTATCAGAAATTAAAACAGCAGTTAAACCAATATGAGGGTAAATTGGATTATCAATCTTTACAGATGTCAGGCTGGCTTCATTGTCTGGCTGGATTGACACTTCTGGAAGCAAAAATAAGTTCTGACCACCAGAAGATAATATTAACCGGTCGCAAAAGCGTCCTGGCCAGTGCTCATAATCATTTTATGAAAGCACGTGAAATTGGCTTTCATTATGGTGGCTATCTGGAATCTCTGGTATTTATGCGGCTAGCAAACCACTACCAGTATTATCAGGACGAGACATCAGAAGCCTGGCAAAAAGACTCAATCTATAAGCCTGTTATTCAATACACATCGACCAAAAGACCAGGAGAGAAGATCTTTATTGAAGCGGGTAAGATTGTTACGGAAATTTTGCCCGGTTTGCTAGCAAGCTCTTTGCTTGGTGTGCGTTTTTCGGCCGAAACAGCCATCAGAATCTTTACTGATAAACGGTTTAATCTTCTGCATATCCCACAGGCTGGTTGGCCGGCAATGCTCACAAAGTATCTTTTGATTTGCCCTGCAAACTATCGCATCCAGTTTCTGTTCAGTAATGACGGCTTTGAAACTGAAAATGCGCTATTTCCCAGGACAAATGATCCAGACAGTATTGAGGGAATACTTCTGAAACCACTAGAGAAAACAAGGCAGCTAACCATTGGCGATAGACCAGAGTATTATGGTATTTTTCTGGACAGTGAAATCAACAATGGCGACAGGCCAGAAAGTATTAAAAAGTATTTAAGCCTTGTCAAAGCTTTTGTATTGGATAAATCAGATCTTCTGGATACACCATACGAAGCAACAGATTCTGATAGTGATCAATTATCAGAGAGTATTGCAAGCTACAAGCTAAGCCGGTTTGACTATAAAAAATTGTTGGAAGAAGTACAGGAAACACCACAACCGGAAACCGGTTTAGATGAATTCGTTTATAATCTGCCCAAGCTGGGGTCGCACCCAAATTACGAGGCTATAAGTAATGCTCTTTTGAAGAAGCATCGTAAAAAGTCAGCCCTGATTCATTATTATTTATGGGCTTACGAGACCCTCAATGAGAACTTTGAAAACGAAAGGGATCTGTTCTGGAATGAGATAATGACAAAGAAAATTGAAGAAAATGAAACAATGAAAAAAACTTTCTTGACACTTCTGGCAACCGCCGATCTAACGGCTATGTACGATGATACCCGGGAGGCAATGGTCAATACCTTCGAAGAATATAATATAGATCTTTCTACCTGGTTGGCCTTTTTACATTCGATCTCGGCCACTTCCGCCTTATTTCTGGGAGAGAAGCAAAAGGCAGATTTTCATTTCGATCGTTTTGAGAATTTAAAAGGCATGTGACTTCATTAATTACCTAACCAGTAGGAGTAGCAGGAAGACCAAATACGTAAACTGAAGGCATATGTTCAGTTTACGCTCAGTATTTTTCTATAAACGGCGGCAGTTTTCTAAGCAGTCAAACCAGGATTCGACAGTTCAGCGACTGGCAAAGTTACCTATACTCCACTAAAAGCTATTCGCTCAGCTACAAAGCCACTCTTGCTACATCCCGAACCCACTGCTATTTTTCCTCAGGCTCCATAGAGATCAGAACAATTCAATAAATAAAAACTGTTGTTTAACAGGTCAACTCTGATTAATAAATTAATAATCATCAATTGGGATCTATGGCAATTCTATGCTTGTTTGTCACAGAAGACTGTTAACACTTCTCTTGATTGCGCTGCTGTTCATGATTGAAATGAACGTACAAACAAGTCATGCCTCCGGCTACCAGAATGGACCCGGGTACAGTGCACCAGAAATCCACTTTTTAGGTCTCTACGCCGGATTTAAAGCCAATAATTTCCACCTTAAGCTGGGTAACCATTATCACGTAATACACGACGTTGGCACACCCGAAAAGTTGTCCCTTTTTTTCAAGAACCAATGGTTGAGTCACCTGCCCTGGTTTCTGTTAGCAAAACTGCTGCCTCCTTCAACCGTACCCTACCCTTCTTTCAGTCGCGGTTTCCCCTCACTGTCCCGGGCTTTTGGTGATGCCCCCGATTGCAATCCTCATCCGGTGATGATCGATCACTCTTTGCTGAAAGGCCGCTTATCAGTGCAAACCGCTTGCATCGAAAGTCATCCTGTATGGCAGATTACAGCCTCACCCCCGACATCATCGTCAGAGACTCAGGCCGTCAAGGGTGATTCTCTTTCTGCCTGGCTGTCGCTGTGGAAACTGCTAAACGACACCAATACCAGTACCCTTTTCCTGCGTCCCTGGCGAGAAGATCAGCTCAATCGCTTGCAGGCCATTCTCTGTCAAACTAATCCGCTTACAGAGCATAAAAAGTGTCAGAGCGTTCTTATTGACTTCCCGCTGAATCACGCAAAACCCTGGCTATTGCCGGAACTGGCTAAAAAAGACATCATCAGCGCTGACGGGCAAACCGCTTTGGACAGTCACTCTATTAAGCGGGTCAATCAGGCTATTGAGTGCCTCTCTTCCCACGATAAGTTGTTTGGAGAACCCCATAAAAGCAAGCCAGCTGACAAGGCAAAAATACACGCCTGCCAGAATAATCACTGGCTTTATCAGTGGTCGGATCAAAGCTGGCTTTATCAATCTGGCATTCCCGAGACTGTAATAAAACCCAGCCCGGCACTTATGACCGGGAAGTACTTTAACCTCTGGGCACTGGAAAAGGTATCGCCCGGCAATGATACCTACCCGGCCTGGTCGAGATCTTCTTTATTCATCGCACGCAACGACAGACATCGGAAATACCATTTCTGGGGAGCAGGTGACCCGGTACTGGTCATGGGGTTCGCAGACGCCCCTTATAATGTCGAGGATCATTACGCCGGTCGGGACGGACCCATCATTGGCACCCTGGTAGAAAGTGAGCATCTCAACCTGGCCACTCTGCTTATGAACACGGTGACCAGTACGCCCTTTAATTTCTATCAATGGCGGGGAGTTCTCTCAGGGTTCACAGCACCCATGCCCAAAAGCCTTAGTGCCCGGGTCAGGGAGCAGATTCTGAGCGACCCCGGCTCACTTTACCAGTTTGTTAAATGGCGACCTGAGTTACTGAACAATGTGTTGACCTATTTAAACAGGGAGTTTCCGGGACACCCTGTCAACTCATACTTTTCCGGTCGTGTATCACCTTTTTTTAGCCATCAAACAAACGCAAACCCACTGGCCCTGGTGCCCAAAACAAGCAACGCGTTCGACGGTTTTCATCCTCCTGCCATCCCTCATCAGCCAGATAGGTCACTACGCTCTACGGGTTTTACATCGGGCATAATGACTGCTTCTGGTGTCCAGGGAAATGATGGACCGCCTGCATCTCAATCCCGCCCGGGTTATCCCTCTGAACAAAAAGCGAAAAAAAGCGGCAAAAAAAGTAAACGACGTGCTAAATCGGACGGTAGGAACAATATTGACGATAATGAGCCGCCACCACCGGACAGGAAGCATCCGGTCACGCCAGCAGACGCTGTATCCTCAGCATCCCTGCTTAAACATCTATTCTATTTGTACAGGCGCTCCGGACTTCGGCCTGAAAGAGTGACCCATAGATCGGACTTTCTTTCAGAACAGCTTGGTATTTCATCCAGGGAAAAATTTGAAACCCTGCTCCGTCTATGCCAACCACCCGATTGTGGCAGTGAAACATTATATAACCAGATGCATCGGGGTTTTGATCCAAAAAATCAACAACACATGATGCTGGCATCAAAAGCACTGGAACATTCTATACAGGTCATTGTTACTGATGGTCAGGGATATCTCTCCTATAGCTACCATGACCATACGCCTCAAGAGCCTCTGGACGGGCTTGAAAATATCCATATGTTCCTGTTTCACGAGAATCACACGGTAAAACTGTCTCATCAAAGTGACGACAACCCCTGGTTCACTCACTTCCTGATCAGCTCTTACTTAAACAAGCAGGAAAACGAATGGCTGGAAGACAATGCCCTTGAAAATGCTTTGTGGGAACTGTTTCCACAATGGCAGAAGGATATTTTGTTATGCCGGGAAACGCTCCAGTGCAACGCCATAAAATCTGCCAGCGAACGGCTGGAGGAGGCATCCACAAAATCTGCCAGCAAACTGCTGGAAGAGGCGTCCATACAATCTGCCAGCGACGTGCTACAACAGGCGTTTACTGCACCCGATAAATTCATGCAGGGAGATCTCGGACATAACCTGTTCAGGTTTTACAATAAATTACGCCTTGTTTGTTACCCGTTCGACGATACAAAGAACCCTGATGGAACATTTTACGTTAGCAAAAACGTGCTTGGAGCAGTGGTTTTTTTCTGGCAAGAGTCTGCCAGTAACTATATCGCCTTTATAGCCCCTGATCTCTCCACATCAGCAGTAAACGACAAAATACAGTCTTTGGATAATCATGTTAAAGATTATTCCGAGGCCGTATTTTTAGTAAAAAAACAGGATATTCGCTACGTGATTCCTGCACTCCTGGTGCTCGCACCTGTTTTTAGAAAAACCTATGCAGAAGCCGAGAGTATTATATCCGATACTGAAGATGCTCTTGTTTATGGGGGTTTAGCCAGATGGCAACATCTCTCGTCATTGTTTAAACCCATCGAACTGGGCAAGGTACCTGTTACCAATAATATTGATCTGGCCGTTGAGAATATTAAAAGTCTGGAAAAGATTTCGGCCTCTATTGAGGAAAAACTAACACGCGCCCTGCCTGGTACTACCGTCAGACGCAACAACTTTCACACCATAGTTTTAGCCAGCCCGAAAGAATTGCACCGCAGAGGGTTACTGCACACCTTGAAGATCCATTGCTTTCCCGATAAAAACAAAGAAAATACAATAACATTCGCCGCTTGCAAGACAAAAAAATGGCGCATCTTATCGATCAATATTTCTGCCGGTCCTGAAGGGTATTTCGATTTCACCCGTGTAGAACCTTTTGCCACGAGTTCCAGGCTACTTATGCCAAGCCTGCCCGCTATGGTTGAAAAACTGCTTCAGGACACGCAACCTGATCAAACTAACCCGGGCATTGATGCAAAGAGAAGGGGGCAAAATGCTCAAAATATATTAAAAATCTTGCTGGCGAATGACACTGAGCAACAGGTTCAGGCGATGATTCAACAGTCACTGCTCAGCCATTCTTCAGAATCATCCGGGTTACCGGAATTTCTGCTTCCTTATATCAAGCCCCAACCTGACAAGGCACTGGAAAGTAATAGTGAAGGTGCAGAGGCGATAACAACAGATTCTTCTTTCGATTCCCATGAGAAGGAACAGAAGCAAAAAGAAATAAACGACATTGCCACGGCACCTGATCCTGCTGAACACTCAAATAAAAGAAAGAATAAAACCGCAGCCCAAAAGTCAATCCCGAATACGATCGATTTCGAAACAGCCTTGTCTCAGTCCGTAGAAATATCGAACTGGCTTAAGGAGATGGATCATAGCTTTGCGGACGAGCTGAACAGGACAATAAAGACACAAGATTGCAAAGCCTCTGTAGAAAGCGAAGCTCCTGCAGAAGGCCCTGCGCCCGATACAGAATCCGATACACTGCAAAAGCAACTGCAGGACGGAAAAACAAAAACCCTGAAAATACTGGCCTGTTCCGGAACATCTGCTGATACATCCGCAGACCAGCCAGTCATCAACATCAACCTGGCCAGTACCCCGAGCAGTCAACAGCGCAAAGACTTGGAGCAGGCAGCTTATGAGAACCACTTCCCCTATGCGCAACTGGTTCAGGCGTTGTTCATTCTGAACCAGAAACTCCCATCCGGAAAACCAGAAGTACTGCAGATCTATGGGAAGGCTTTCGAGCTGCTGTTACCGGCAGCCATTGCCGGTATACCGCTTGCCTACCAATTATTAATCGGGATGCAATTACACAACCAACATCCGGCAGACTGGCCCCAGATGGAATCTGTAAACCGGCTGTTACGCAGCGTGGCTTCCAGAGCGACAAGCTTCAACCAGGTAAAAGTTGAAGGTCTATTGAATGGTGGATTTCTGGAGCAGCTCTATCAGGATACAGACGCCATCACCCTAATCAGGATTGAGCAGGGGTTAGCCAAAGCGTCAGACCTCTCTGACAGAGGCAGAGAGGTGAAGCATATTGTCAATGCCCTGAGAGAACCGGATACCGCCTCGATATTAACAGCCCTGAAAGCAGTTCATCCCGGAGCTCGGGAGCTGCAACTCACCATCGGGTTACTGATACTGATACTGGAGAAAAAACAAGAGCCTGCAGCCGGTCAGATTCGCAATGAACTTTGGTCATACAGCCTTAACACTCTGCAAATTAAGGGAGCCTTGAAAAAAAAATCACAGCTCATGGATACATCTTATTTCCCACATGTGCTGGCCATGACTGACCTGAAAGCATTCATGGATACTGAGCAAACCGGACAATTACTCAAAAGTCATCAACCCAGATTGATAGCCTTTTGGAAAGTGGGGTTTTGGGAAAGCTATCTCAAAGCTTCGTTGACTGAAAACAGCAGGAGTGAACAGGAAATATTTGACGGGCATCATGACCAAATAAGCAATAAAGCGATTAAAAAATCCAGACCCGATTTAATCAAAGACTGGATTCTTGCCCGGAGCTTTCTGCTTTCAAGAGATTTTATTCAAATCAAAGAGGTTCCGGCTTCCCTCACTACGGCGCAACTAACGTCTGAAACAGGTACACATTCTAAAAAAGCAAAAAGAACCGTAAAAGCAGCCAGGCAGC
This sequence comes from Endozoicomonas sp. 8E, assembly GCF_032883915.1. Classification (NCBI taxonomy): domain Bacteria; kingdom Pseudomonadati; phylum Pseudomonadota; class Gammaproteobacteria; order Oceanospirillales; family Endozoicomonadaceae; genus Endozoicomonas; species Endozoicomonas sp. 8E. The sequence goes on from NZ_CP120717.1 coordinate 4,335,446, forward strand.
CAACAGACCTGAAGCCTGGCATCCGACCATCAACAGGACCACACGATGAACAAGTATTTAAACAGTATTTATTACAACTGGATAACAATATTATTCAGGAACTGAGGCTTATTCAGACCAACCCGGAGAAATTTTTGCAACAGGTAGAAACTCACATCACTGCATTCAGAAAGGCTCTGTTAAGAAATGGCAACAATTTAACAGACAATCTGGGAATCGGTTATTACTATTTTCTAAAGGCACTGGCCATGATGGGGGCCAAAATGTCAGATGATGAAAAAACCATTGAGTTGTCTTTTACCCCTGAAGTCAAACTCAACGCTAATAAGATAAAAGAGACTATTAGATTGTCTGATAAACATTTCTTCCCCTATGCCCCATTGCTCTTGCTGTTTTTTGAACATGGTATGGGGGAAAATTCTAATACAATAGCGAAGGCCCATTACTCTGCACTCTCCGGAGTGTCACAGTCTATTGAGATTTTATTAGAATCGCTCTCAATCCCACAGGTTCTGGCCGGACTATTACTCAAGTGGCTGATACTGATTCCAAGGCCTTTCGAACTGAAACTGGCCTTTGATGCAAACACCTACCTGAAAAACCCGCAAAGCAATATTCTCGGTAGGGTAACACCTTCCATACGAATACTCAGAGAATTTATGGATCAGCTTACGGTAAAAGGCTCTGACGGCGCAGTTGATGTTGTTTTGAGTCGAATGGGCCAGAAACATACAATTACTCAGCATCTGCCAAACAAACAGAATGAAAAAGCGGAAGTGAAATCGGGTACAGCCGAGTTAGGCAACGCAGGAGTGGCTGGAGCAGCGTTAGCGGCAACGAAAGAAGCTCTGAAAGCTTTAGCAGAAGCGAAAGAGGCTTTGACAGCGACAAAAGTAGCCTTAGAGTTAACGAATACAGAAGCGAGAATATTAGCGTTAAATACCGAGTTAGCAAAAGCTAAAGCGGAAGTGATAGCTGCAGAAAAAGCGCTAGCGGCAGCGAAATCGGAAGCAGTAGAGCAAGCGGAAGCAGAATTAAGATTGACACTTTACATCGCTACTGGCCTAACGGAACTGTTGGATTTTCATAGCCTGGATTTTTCGACATTGATCATTAACTATTCTATATTGGGCCATGTATCAAGCCCGGAGGTTATCGGATTCCTGAGACAGGTTCAGAGCGTACTTACTAAAGATATTGACCCTGAGAGGCGGGCACTGGCAGATATTATAGAACTTGCTTTTTATCTGATTCTGTTTAATCCATCACCAGAAGTAGAGCCGGATCTCCATCATCTTAAGGCTCTTTCATTCTCTTCCCAAGCTAACATAACCATTCTTCATTTTGGTCATGACTTACGACTTCTGACAAAAATAATTCATTTGCTTCCTGAAATGGCTGTCCACGATACCATATCGTATTATTACAACACCTTTTTTCTGATTCACGAGTATATTCTCATGCTCATTGGTGGGAATGCAGAAAAGGCAAAAAAACTCCAGATTGATTCAGTTGGTTGGCGAACATTACACAATTGGTTTAGGCACTATACATGGTATAAACCAGCAAATACTGTTGCAAGTCGTATTGAATCAAAAATTATGGAACAGATTGTCTTTAACCATGACAGCCTGGAAATGTTCATAGCTGGAAACGAAAGTATTTTTATTCTTGCTATTGAGCAAGCCAGAAAAGTTGGCTATCAGGAATTAAAACAGCAGTTAAACGAATATGATGATAAATTGGATGCTCAGTCTATACAGATGACAGGCTGGCTTCATTGTCTGGCTGGATTGACGCTTCTGGAGGCACAAGTAAGTTCTGGCTTGCAGCGGGTAGTATTAAACGGTCGCAAAAGCGTCCTGCCCAGTGCTCTTTATCATTTCGAGAGAGCCAATCGATTTGGCTTTGTTTATGGTGGTTACCTGGAATCACTGGTGCATATGCGTCTGGATAAGCACCTCCAGTATTATCAGGACGAGACATCCGAAGCCTCGCGAACAGACTCCACCAATAACCCTGTTATTCAATACCCATCGACCAGAAAACCAGGGGAAACGATCTTTATTGAAGCAGGTAAAATTGTTAACGATATTTTGCCCAGCTTAATAACAAGCTCCAGATTGGGTGTACGTTTTGCGGCTGAAGCAGCTATCAGAGTCTTTACTGACAATCGGTTTAATCTTCTGCAAACCCCTCAGGCCGGTTGGCCAGCACTGATCGCAAAGCATTTTTTGATTAACCCCGTAATCCATAACCTGCAATTTGTGTTCAGCAATTATGGCCCGGAAGTTGAAGAAGCGTTATTTCCCAGGATAAGTGACCCTGACAGTATTGAGAGAATACTTCTGGAACCACTGGAGAAAACAAGGCATTTCCCCATTAAAAAAAGACCAAAACAATATGGTATTGCTCTGGACAACGAAATCAAAAGCAGTAGCAGGCCAGAAAATAGTAAAAAGTATTTGAGTCTTGTCAAAGCTTTTGTATTGGGTAAATCAGAGGTGCCGGATATATCATCCCAGACAACAACTTCTGATGTTGATCAATTATCAGAAAATATCGCAAGCTATGAGCTAAGTCGGTTTGACTATACAACATCGTTTGGATTGCTACACGAAACACCACAACCTGAAACGGGTTTGGATGAATTCGTTTTTAATCTGCCCCAGCTGAAATCTCACCCAAAGTATGAGGCTATCAGTAATGCTCTTTTGAAGAAACATCGCACAAAGTCAGCCCTGGTTCACTATTATTTATGGGCTTACGAAACCCTCGATAACAGCTATGACAACGAACGACAGCTGTTCTGGGAAGAAATAATGACAAAGAAGATTGAAGAAAATAAACCAATGAAAACAGCTTTCCTGACACTTTTGGCAACCGCTGATCTAACGGTTATGTACGATGATAACCGGGAGGCCATGAACACTGCATTCAAACAATACAATACGGATTTTGCTCCCTGGTTGGTTATTTTTCACAAGTTCTCGGCCACTTCCGCTTTTGCTCTGGGAGAGACACAAAAAGCAGATTTCCATCAAAAGCATTTTGAAAACCAACAAAAAATATTACTTCATTTAGTACCTGGCCTGTCAGGAGCACTGGAAAGACCAAGTGAGTAAACTGAAGACTTGGGCTCAGTTTACGCTCAGCTACAAAGCCACTCTTGCTACATCCTGAACCCACTGCTATTTTTCCTCAGGCTCCATAGAGATCAGAACAATTCAATAAATAAAAACTGTTGTTTAACGGGTCAACTCTGATTAATAAATTAATAATCATCAATTGGGATCTATGGCAACTCTATGCTTGTTTGTCACAGAAGACTGTTAAAACTTCTCTTGATTGCTCTCTTGTTCATGACTGAAATGAACGTACAAACAGGTCATGCCTCCGGCTACCAGAATAAACCCGGGTACAGTGCACCAGAAATCTACTTTTTGGGTCTCTACGCCGGATTTAAAGCCAATAATTTCCACCTCAAGCTGGGTAACCATTATCACGTAATACACGACGTTGGCACCCCCAAAAAGCTGTCCCTTTTTTTCAAGAATCAATGGTTGAGTCACCTGCCCTGGTTTCTGTTAGCAAAACTGCTGCCTCCTTCAACCGTACCCTACCCTTCTTTCAGCCGCGGCTTCCCCTCACTGTCCCGGGCTTTTGGTGATGCCCCCGATTGCAATCCTCATCCGGTGATGATCGATCACTCTTTGCTGAAAGGCCGCTTATCAGTGCAAACTGCTTGCATCGAAAATCATCCTGTATGGCAGATTACGGCCTCACCCCCGACATCATCGTCGGAGACTCAGGCCGTCAAGGGTGATTCTTTGTCTGCCTGGCTCTCGCTGTGGAAACTGCTAAACGACACCAATACCAGTACCCTTTTTCTGCGCCCCTGGCGAGAGGATCAGCTCAATCACCTGCAAGCCATTCTCTGTCAAACTAATCCGCTTACAGAGCATAAAAAGTGTCAGAGCGTTCTTATTGACTTCCCGATGAATCACACAAAACCCTGGCTATTGCCGGAACTGGCTAAAAAAGACATCATCAGCGCTGACGGGCAAACCGCTTTGGACAGTCACTCTATTAAGCGGGTCAATCAGGCTATTGATTGCCTCTCTTCCCACGATAAGTTGTTTGGAGAACCCAATAAAAGTAAGCCAGCTGACAAGGCAAAAATACACGCCTGCCAGAATAATCACTGGCTTTATCAGTGGTCGGATCAAAGCTGGCTTTATCAACCTGGCATTCCCGAGACTGTAATAAAACCCAGCCCGGCACTCATGACCGGGAGGTACTTTAACCTCTGGGCACTGGAAAAGGTATCGCCCGGCAATGATACCTACCCGGCCTGGTCGAGATCTTCTTTATTCATCGCCCGCAACGACAGACATCGGAAATACCATTTCTGGGGAGCAGGTGACCCGGTACTGGTCATGGGGTTCGCTGATGCCCCTTATAATGTCGAGGATCATTACGCCGGTCGGGACGGACCCGTCATTGGCACCCTGGTAGAAAGTGAGCATCTCAACCTGGCCACTTTGCTTATGAACACGGTGACCAGTACGCCCTTTAATTTCTATCAATGGCGGGGAATTGTCTCAGGGTTCACAGCACCCATACCCAAAAGCCTCAGTGCCCGGGTCAGGGAGCAGATTCTGAGCGACCCCGGCTCACTTTACCAGTTTGTTAAACGGCAGCCTGAGTTACTGAGCAATGTGTTGACCTATTTAAACCGGGAGTTTCCGGGACACCCTGTCAACTCATACTTTTCTGGTCGTGTATCACTTTTTTTTAGCCATCAAACAAACGCAAACCCACTGGCTTTGGTGCCCAAAACAAGCAACGCGTTCGACGGTTTTCATCCTCCTGCCATCCCTCATCAGCCAGATAGGTCACTCCCCTCTACGGGTTTTACACCGGGCATAATGACTGCTTCTGGTGTCCAGGGAAATAATGGACCACCTGCATCTCAGTCCCGCCCGGGTTATCCCTCTGAACAAAAAGCGAAAAAAAGCAGCGAAAAAAGTAAACGACGCGCTAAATCGGACGGTAGGAACAATATTGACGATAATGAGCCGCCACCACCGGACAGGAAGCATCCGGTCACACCAGCAGACGCTGTATCTTCAGCATCCCTGCTTAAACATCTATTCTATTTGTACAGGCGCTCCGGACTTCGGCCTGAAAGAGTGACCCATAGATCGGACTTTCTTTCAGAACAGCTCGGTATCACATCCAGGGAAAAATTTGAAACCCTACTCCGTCTATGCAAACCACCCGACTGTGGCAGTGAAACATTATATAACCAGATGCTTCGGGGTTTTGATCCAAAAAACCAACAACACATGATGCTGGCATCAAAAGCACTGGAACATTCTATACAGGTCATTGTTACTGATGGTCAGGGATATCTCTCCTATAGCTACCATGACCATACGCCTCAAGAGCCTCTGGACGGGCTTGAAAATATCCATATGTTCCTGTTTCACGAGAATCACACGGTAAAACTGTCTCATCAAAGTGACGACAACCCCTGGTTCACTCACTTCCTGATCGGCTCCTGCTTAAACAAGCAGGAAAACGAATGGCTGGAAGACAATGCCCTTGAAAATGCTTTATGGGAACTGTTTCCACAATGGCAGAAGGATATTTTGTTATGCCGGGGAACCCTCCGGTGCAACGCCATAAAATCTGCCAGCGAACTGCTGGAAGAGGCGTCCATACAATCTGCCAGCGAAGTGCTACAACAGGCGTTTACTGCACCCGATAAATTCATGCAGGGAGATCTCGGACATCACCTGTTCAGGTTTTACAATAAATTACGCCTTGTTTGTTACCCGTTCGACGATACAGAGAACCCTGATGGAACATTTTACGTTAGCAAAAACGTGCTTGGAGCAGTGGTTTTTTTCTGGCAAGAGTCTGCCAGTAACTATATCGCCTTTATAGCCCCTGATCTCTCCACATCAGCAATAAACGACAAAATACAGTCTTTGGATAATCATGTAAAAGATTATTCCGAGGCCGTATTTTTAGTAAAAAAACAGGATATCCGCTACGTGATTCCTGCACTCCTGGTGCTCGCACCTGTTTTTAGAAAAACCTATGCAGAAGCCGAGAGTATTATATCCGATACTGAAGATGCTCTTGTTTATGGGGGTTTAGCCAGATGGCAACATCTCTCGTCATTGTTTAAACCCATCGAACTGGGCAAGGTACCTGTTACCAATAATATTGATCTGGCCGTTGAGAATATTAAAAGTCTGGAAAAGATTTCGGCCTCTATTGAGGAAAAACTAACACGTGCCCTGCCTGGTACTACCGTCAGACGCAACAACTTTCACACCATAGTTTTAGCCAGCCCGAAAGAATTGCACCGCAGAGGGTTACTGCACACCTTGAAGATCCATTGCTTTCCCGATAAAAACAAAGAAAATACAATAACATTCGCCGCTTGCAAGACAAAAAAATGGCGCATCTTATCGATCAATATTTCTGCCGGTCCTGAAGGGTATTTCGATTTCACCCGTGTAGAACCTTTTGCCACGAGTTCCAGGCTACTTATGCCAAGCCTGCCCGCTATGGTTGAAAAACTGCTTCAGGACACGCAACCTGATCAAACTAACCTGGGCATTGATGCAAAGAGAAGGGGGCAAAATGCTCAAAATATATTAAAAATCTTGCTGGCGAATGACACTGAGCAACAGGTTCAGGCGATGATTCAACAGTCACTGCTCAGCCATTCTTCAGAATCATCCGGGTTACCGGAATTTCTGCTTCCTTATATCAAGCCCCAACCAGACAAGGCACTGGAAAGCAATAGTGAGGCAGAAAACGATGCCAGTGATCCAAATTCTATGGTTGCTGCTCAAACCAAAATAACAGCACCAGCTGCCCTCGTACCATTAGCAGACAATGCACCGGATCAAAAAATTATTGACGAACATGCAACCGTTTCTACCGCTACTTATGTCGAAGGTGCAGAGGCGATAACAAAAGATTCTTCTTTCAATTCCCATGAGAAGAAACAGAAACAAAAAGAAATAAACGACATTACCATTGTGCCAGAAAGAAACGATATCACAGTAAAAGCAAGCCCTGATGATCAATGCTCTACAGTGGCTCATAACAGTGAGGCAGTGGCACCTGATCCTGCTGAACGCTCAAATAAAAGAAAGAATAAAACCGCAGCCCAAAAGTCAATCCCGAATACGATCGATTTCGAAACAGCATTGTCTCAGTCCGAAGAAATATCGAACTGGCTTAAGGAGATGGATCATAGCTTTGCGGACGAGCTGAATAGGACAATAAAGACACAAGATTGCAAAGCCTCTTTAGAAAGCGAAGCCCCTGCAGAAAGCCCTGCGCCCGATACGGAATCCGATACACTGCAAAAGCAACTGCAGGACGGAAAAACAAAAACCCTGAAAACACTGGCCTGTTCCGGAGCATCTGCTGATACATCCGCAGACCAGCCAGTCATCACCATCAACCTGGCCAATACCCCGGGCAATCAACAGCGCAAAGACTTAGAGCAGGCGGCTTATGAGAACCACTTCCCTTATGCGCAACTGGTTCAGGCGTTGTTCATTCTGAACCAGAAATTCCCATCTGGAAAACCAGAAGTACTGCAGATCTATGAAAAAACCTTCGAGCTGTTGTTACCGGCAGCTATTGCCGGTATACCGCTTGCCTACCAATTATTAATCGGGATGCAATTACACAACCAACATCCGGCAGGCTGGCCCCAGATGGAACCTGTAAACCGGCTCTTACGCAGCATGGCTTCCAGAGCGACAAGCTTCAACCAGGTAAAAGTTGAAGGTCTATCGAATGGTGGATTTCTGGAGCAGCTCTATCAGGATACAGACGCCATCACCCTAATCAGGATTGAGCAGGGGTTAGCCAAAGCGTCAGACCTCTCAGACAGAGGCAGAGAGGTGAAGGCTATTGTCAATGCCCTGAGAGAACCGGATACCGCCTCGATATTAACATCCCTGAAAGCAGTTCGTCCCGGGACTCGGGAGCTGCAACAAACCATTGGATTACTGATACTGATACTGGAGAAAAAACAAGAGCCTGCTGCCGGTCAGATTCGCAGTGAACTTTGGTCATACAGCCTTAAGACTCTGCAAATTAAGGGAGCCTTGAAAAAAAAATCACAGCTCATGGATACATTTTATTTCCCAAATGTGCTGGCCATGACTGACCTGAAAGCATTCATGGACACTGAGCAAACCGGACAACAGCTCAAACATCATCAACCCAGATTGATAGCCTTTTGGAAAGTGGGATTTTGGGAAAGTTATCTCAAAGCTTCGTTGAGCGAAGACAGCAAGAGTGAAAAGGAAATATTTGACGGGCATCATGACCAAATAAGTAATAAGGCTATTAAAAAGTCCAGACCCGATTTAATCAAAGACTGGATTCTTGCCCGATCTTTGCTGCTTTCAAGAGACTTTATTCAAATCAAAGAGGTTCCGGCTTCCCCCACTCCGGCACAACTAACGTCTGGAACAGGTACACATTCTGAAAAAGCAAAAAGAACCGTAAAAGCAGCCAGGCAGCCAACAGACCTGAAGCCAGGCATCCGACCATCAACAGGACCACACAATGAACAAGTATTTAACCAGTATTTATTACAACTGGATAACAATATTATTCAGGAACTCAGACTTATTCAGACCAACCCGGAAAAATTTTTGCAACAGGCAGAAAAGCAAATCACTGCATTTAGAAAGGCAGTAATAAGAAATGGTAACAATTTAACAAACAGACTGGGGATCGGTTATTACTATTTCCTGAAGGCACTGGCCATGATGGATGCCAAAATGTCAAATGACAACAAAACCATTGAGTTGTTCTTTGGCCCGAAAGTCAAACTCAACGCCAAAAGGATAAACGAAACTATTTTATTGTCTGGAGATCATGGCTTCCCTTATGCCCCGATACTCTTGCTGTTTTTTGAATATGCTATGGAAGTAGAGTGTGAGGCAACATCGAGAGCCATTTACTCTGCATTCTCCGGGGTGTCACAGTCTATTGAGATTTTATTAGAATCGGATTCAGATCTAATGGTTATGATCGGAGTATTGCTCAAGTGGCTGATACTGATTCCAAAGCCTTTCGGGCTGAAACTGGCCTTTGATGCAGAGACTTATATGAAAAACCCGCAAAGCAATATTCCAGGTAAGGTAACACCTTCCATACGAATACTCAGAGAGTTTATGGAGCAGCTTCCGATAAAAGGCTCTGATGGCTCAGTTGATATTGTTTTGAGTCGAATGGACCAGCAATATACTATTACCCAGCATCTGCGTAACGGACAGAATGAACGATCGTTAGTGAAAGCGGGAACCGCTGCGGCAGTGGTAGCGACATTGAAAGAGGCTGCGGCAGTGAGGGAGGCTTCGGCAATCAGGGAAGCTGAGAATGCGGCAGCAGTGGCCATAGAGTTAGCAGATACGAAAGCGACAGCAGCAGCGATAGCGATAGCAGAAGCTAAAGCGGAAAAGAAACCGGAAGGCAGAGCGCCAGGGGAGTCGGTAGCGACAGCAATAGCGGAAACGAGAGCGGCAGTGAGAGCGGCAGCGAAAGCAAAAATAGTAGCGGAATCGAATGCGGAAGCGAAAGCAAAAGTAGCAGCGGAATCGAAAGAGGTAACGAAAGCGGCAGCGGCAGCAGAAGCAAGGTTGCAAGCGGAAGCAGATAAGGAAGCAGTATTAAGATTGACTCTCTACTTCGCTTCTGGCCGATCGGAATTGTTGGATTTTGATTATCTGGATTTATCTATGTTGACCATTTACTATTCAGTCTTCGGCCTGGCATCAAACCCGAAGATTTACGTATCCCTGAAAGAGGCTCAGAGGAAGCTCACTAAAGATATTGACCCTAATACTCGGGCAATGTCAGATATTATAAAACTTGCTTTTTATCTGGTTAGCGAATCACCCGAAGTAGAGCCGGATCTCCCTCATCTTAAAGCCCTTCCCTTTGAAATTCAGGCCCGCTTAACCGCACTTCATTTTGGTCATGACTTAGGACTTCTGACAAAAATAATTCACTTGCTTCCTGGAATGGTTGCCCACGATACCATATCGTACTGGTACAACACCTTTTTTCTGATTCACGAGTATATTCTCGCGCTCATTGGTGGAAATGCAGAAAAGGCAAAAAAACTCCAGATTGATTACTATGACTGGGAAACATTTCACAAACGTTTTCAACACTTTATATGGCATAAGCCAGTAAATACTGTTGCAAGTCGTATTGAATCAAAAATCATCGAACATATTGTCTTTAACCATGACCACTTGAAAATGTTCAGAGCTGGAAACGAAAGTATTTTTATTATGGCTATTCAACAAGCGAGAAAAGTTGGCTACGAGAAATTAAAACAGCAGTTAGAACAATATGAAATGGATTCTCAATCATCAGAGATATCAGGCTGGCTTCATTGTCTGGCTGGCCTGACGCTTCTGGAGGCACAAATAAGTTCTGACTTTCAGCAGGTAATATTAACCGGTCACAAAAGAGTTATGCTCAGGGCACATACCCATTTCCGGAAAGCACGCCATCTCAACTTCCCTTATGCCGGTTATCTGCAATCACTAGTGGCTATGCGGCTGGACAACTACCAGTATTACCAGGACGAGACATCAGAAGCCTGGCAAACAGAGCAGGACAATAAGCCTGTTATTCAATACGCATCGGCCAGAAAACCAGGGGAAAAGATCTTTATTGAAGCGGGTAAGATTGTCACAGACATCTTGCCTGGGCTATTAGCAAGCTCTCTATATGGTGTACGTTTTGCCGTTGAGGCAGCCATCAGAGTCTTTACTGATAAACGGTTTAATCTTTTGCATATCCCCCAGGCTGGTTGGCCAACACTCATCGCAAAGCATTTTTTGATTACCCCCATACACCATAACATCCAATTTGTGTTCAGCAATGATGTCCCTGAAGTTGAAGAAGCGTTATTTCAGAGTAAAAGTGATCCTGAAAGTATTGAGCGAATACTTCTGGAACCAATGGAGAAAGCAAGGCTTTTTCCCATTAACCAAAGAATAAAACAATATAGTTTTTGGCTGAACAGTGAAATCAAAAGTGGTGACAGGCCAAAAAATATTAAAAACTATTTAAGCCTTGTTAAAATTTTTTTGTCGGATAAATCAGAGGCGCTTGATACATCATCTGAGGCAACTGCTTCTGATATTGATCGATTACCAGAGACTATTGCCCGCTACGAGCTAAGCCGATATGACTATACAAACCTGTTTAAAGCACTGCGGGAAACACCACAACCTGACACCGGTTTTGATGATTACGTTTATAACCTTCCGCAACTGAAATCTCACCCAAATTATGAAGCTATAAGTAATGCTCTTTTGAAAAAACATCGCACAAAGTCGGCCCTGATTCACTATTATTTTTGGGCGTACGAGACTCTCAATGATAGCTGTGACAACGAACGGGATCTGTTTTGGGATGGGATCATGAGACAGAAGATTGAAAAAGATGAAAAAATGAAAAGCGTTTTTGTAGCACTGCTGGCAACCGCCGATCTAACGCTTATGTACGATGATAACCGAATGGCCGTGAGGACCGCATTCAAACAATACAATCTGAAAATTAGTTTCTGGATGACTTTATTTCACTTTTTCTCACACGCTTCCGATCTTTTTTTGCAAGGATCAGAACAGGAAAATGGCGATGAGATGTTGATGTTTATTAAAAACCAAATAAGAATGTTCGATCTTTAAAAAGTTATTGATAATCTACTCAGTAAGAGTATCAGGAGGCCTGTGACTGAAATCCCCAACCAGGCATCAACGAGTGTGTAGTTTGACCGGGAATAATCCGGTATATTGTTGCTCAGCCTTATCTCATCTCTCAAACAATGTGGCATCAACATTCTCATGCAAGGCCAGAATTTATTTCATGCTGAGCCGGGATCTCCCGCTCAATCGGACAATCAGCGTCCTCTGACTGTGACAGAGCTGAACAGCCAAACCCGGAGAATGCTGGAAACGCGCTTCGCGAATGTCAGGGTTGAAGGCGAACTTTCCGGCCTTGCCCGACCCGGATCAGGACATTGGTACTTCACCCTTAAAGATGCCAATGCCCAGATTCGCTGTGCAATGTTCAAAAACCGGAATCGCAGCATTCGTTTTGTTCCGGCTGAAGGCATGCAACTGATTGTCAGGGGTCGGGTGAGCCTTTATGAGGGCCGGGGCGACTACCAGCTGATTGTCGATCACATGGAAGAAGGCGGTGCCGGTGCCCTTCAACGTGCTTTTGAGGAGCTTAAGCTGAAGCTGGCCAACGAAGGTCTGTTCAATGCAGAGCGGAAAAGGCCTCTGCCTGCCCTGCCCTCCCATATTGGTGTCGTGACCTCTCCAACAGGCGCAGCTATCCGCGACATCCTGGCGGTATTAAAAAGACGCTTCCCCTCCATACCCATCACAGTCATTCCCAGTGCAGTTCAAGGTAAACAAGCCGCCGACGAGCTGGTCAGAGGCATTGAAATGGCCAATCGCAGTGGGTTGTTTGACGTTCTGATTGTCGGTCGTGGGGGTGGTTCACTGGAAGACCTCTGGCCCTTCAATGAGGAAAGAGTCGCCAGAGCCATAGCGGCTTCTGAAATCCCCGTGGTCAGTGCCGTGGGCCATGAAATTGATTTTACCATTGCTGATTTTGTCGCTGATTACCGGGCACCGACGCCATCGGCGGCGGCTGAAGTACTGAGTCCGGACCAACAGGATATTCTCAATAAGCTCGGTCTGCTGAATCGAAAGCTACAGGCTCTGATGAAGCATCGCCTGCAGACCCTGTCCCAGCGGCTTGATAACACCAGTCTGCGCCTGCGTCATCCGGGGGAACGCCTGAAAGAGCTCAACCAGCGGCTGAAAGATCTGGACATTCGTCTGCAACAATCCATGACCATAGCCCTTCAGGGCCAGGCTGCAAAGTATCAAAGGCTCAACGACAGGCTTTTACAGTCTTCACCTTCAAGGCGCATCGAGCGGCTGCAAGGAGAGTTGAATCTTCTGAAAAGCCAACTTGATTCATCTCTACAGGTACTTTTAAAACAGAAAGAAAATCGCTTAAAACAACTGACAGGCATGCTGGATGCTGTCAGCCCTCTGGCAACCCTGTCTCGAGGCTACAGTATTGTCGCCAGAGGCGATGAATTTATTCGGGATGCCGGACAACTGACTGAAGGTGAACAGGTAACAGCTCGATTCAGCCAGGGTTCAGCAGACTGTCAGGTGATTGAGATTCACAAATCGTAGTTGTCAGCGTTTTGCAACACCTTCTTGATGAAAAAGATAAAGAAACACTCTTGTTTTCTTAATCTATCCTTCTTCTCTGTAAACCAGAGGACAAGGATAGAATTATTAAACACTCACTTTTTGCGGCACTGCTGTTACTGTCGTTTTCTGTCGTCTGCCAGACTAAACCGTTGGCAAGACGTTTTGTTATCGAGGTTGAACAGAATGCAGATTTTCCTGACCAGAACTTTTCTATAAAGCTTAACCGATCAACATGGTCAGGCAACCCATCAGACATTGTCGACACAAACAGCAATGTAGAACCAGACTCATCACCTGATGACAAACGACACAAACCTGACAGTCAGGAAGTGCAGACGACTCTTATAGAGTCGATTTCGTGGCGATGGCTTTACGCGATGAATCTGCTGGTTGCTTATGAGCTCATTCTGACCACCAGAGACGCCTCTCTGAGCTCAAACTCTTATTCATCCTTAACTGCAGAAGCAGTTATCACTGTCGGTTGGCTTTTAAAAAGCTATTGGAACGCCAATTCACCACTGTTTAACCCGATTGAGCAACAAGAAGCGAGTCAAATTCACCGACTTGCTATCACCGCTGTGATGCCAGGCTCTGAACAAGGCCAACCTTCTTACCAACCACCAGAATCATCGGGCCAGCGTGCCCCAGAAGCAAGCACTCACAACACGGGCTATCATTTCACCAGTCTCCTGTTTTATGACTCTGTTGACGGTGACGAGGATCCTGAACAACACCCGCATACTTTGGGCTTAAATTGTTATATCCATCCCTGTAATGGTGTTTGTCGATTCCGACAATCTCCCGACTCATCCGATAGCATAGAGCCAGATTGTGAAGAAAGTTCGACATACGACACTGAAGAAACATCCGGAGAAAGTTCATGCTCCCATGTGGCTAATAGACACTGCTATCGTTGCAGCCCTGTAGACGGGGTCGCCTCAGACGGGGTCGCAGACTCAACAGGTGCAGGGGCCGCCAGTACAATTGACACTAGCAGGCAAGCAACCTGCAACGTGATCTTAGTCGGCGAGGATGGCCAACTGCGGCAATGCCGGAAAGTCTACAAGAATAAAAAAACACTTTTGTCTCACAAAAACAAATACCATAGCGGACAAAAAACCTGTTACGTCACAATAGTCAGGGAGGATGGGCAACCATGGCCTTGTGGAATGGTCTGCCAGAATATTGTAGCCCTCAAATATCACAAGAGAAGTGTCCACACCAGGCAACAAACCTGTAACGAAACCATAGTTGGGCAAGATAGCCAGCAGCGACCATGCGGAAAAACTTACAATAGTCTTCAAGCTCTGTCGAATCACAAAAGCTTATACCATAGCGGGCAAAAAACCTGTGGCGCAGTAGTCGGAAAGGATGGCCAACCAAGGCCGTGCGGAATGGTCTTCCAGAATCTTCGTGCCCTGTCGAGTCACAAAAGAAGATACCATACCGGGCAAAAAACCTGTGTCGTGATGGTGATCGGGAAGAATGACCAGCCGCAGCCATGCGGAGCAGTCTGCAACAATGCTAAAGCCCTGTCAGCTCACAAAACCGATCACCATAGCAGGCAACGAGCCTGTGACGTAACCGTGATCGGGGAAGATGGCCAGCCTCGCCGATGCGGGACGCTCTGCACAAGTTCTAAAGCCCTGACGAATCACAAAAGAACCTTCCACACCGGACAACAAACCTGTGACGCAACCGTAGTTGGGAAAGATGGCCAGAAGCGACAATGCGGGGCAGTCTGCAAGAACGCTCAAACTCTGTCTAATCACAAAAGCAGAATGCACAGCGGGAAACGAACCTGCAGAGTGATCATGGCCGCAGAGGATGGCCAGCAGCAGGCATGCGGGAAGGTCTTCAAGAGTTATCAGGACCTGAGGGATCACATGAGAAAAGATCACACCGGGCAAAAAACCTGTAAGGAAACTGTAATTGGGAAGAATGGGCAGCAGCGGCCGTGCGGGGCAGTGTGTAAGAACGCTATAGGCCTGTCGAGTCACAAAAGCACATACCATACCGGACCAAAAACTTGCGACTTAACACTGATCGGAGTGGATGGCCGACCATGGCTATGCGGAAAGCTCTTCAATAATTCCAATGCGCTATCGACCCACAAAAGAAAAGACCACAGCGAACCACAGACCTGCGATGTGACAGTGGTCGGAGAGGATGGTCTGCAGAGACCGTGTGGGACTGTCTGCAAGAGTGCTTTTGACCTGTCGATTCATAAAAAAAGACATCGAAAACGCAAGCTTGTTGATGCAAACCGGAACAATGACCTCAATCCCTGAAATGACACCCTCTTCGCTAAGAAAACACAAAAACACTCTTATTTTCTTAATCTATCCTTCCCCTCTTTAAACTGGGAGGCTGACCGGGAATAGGGCTCGTCCAGGCGACCCCGTCCAGGCGACCCCTTAGCGAGGACGGCAGAAAATTGAGGATAAAAGTTCGGTTTTGTGAGGAGAATAGCGAGCTATTTGACGAACAAAAGCGGATTTTTAGACCAATTTCCTTTTGTTCATCAATAGTTGGCAGGGGGCTAGATGCGGTTTAAACGGTTAGCTATCGGCATCTAAACCTTTAATTTTTCGTAGATCGCCAGCCAGAAAACTGGCTGGCACGAAGGGTCAGAGCAAAATCCCCAACATACGACGCAGAGGCTCGGCGGCACCCCACAACAGCTGATCACCTACCGTAAAGGCAGACAGATACTCAGGCCCCATATTCAATTTGCGAATACGACCAACAGGAATGTCCAGACTGCCGGTCACCGCTGCCGGTGTCAGCTTTTCCATGGTCACCTCACGATCATTGGGAATCAGAGAAACCCAGTTGTTGGCACTGGCAACAAGGCTTTCGATATCAGCCATTGGTACATTTTTGTTCAGCTTGATGGTCAACGCCTGACTATGGCAACGCATAGCACCGACACGAACACAAACACCATCAACCGGCACCAGAGCCTGACCGTCCAGACCGAGAATCTTGTTGGTCTCTGCCTGAGCTTTCCACTCTTCACGGCTTTGCCCATTCTCCAGTTGACGATCAATGTAGGGAATCAGACTGCCTGCCAGAGGCACCCCGAACTCACTTTGTGGTAAATCCGAGCTGCGCAGCAGATCAGATGTCTTACGATCAATATCAAGAATGGCACTGGCTGGATCGTCCAGCTCCCGGGCAACGTTATCGCGAATCACACCCATCTGAGCGATCAGTTCACGCATATTACGGGCACCGGCGCCACTGGCAGCCTGATAAGTCATGGCACTGACCCAGTCCACCAGCCCTTCACGGAATAGTCCGCCAATGGCCATCAGCATCAGACTGACAGTACAGTTACCACCGATAAAATTCTTGACACCGGCATCAATGGCCCGATCGATAACAGGACGATTGACCGGATCCAGAACAATAACACTGTCGTCCTTCATTCTCAGAGCAGAAGCGGCATCAATCCAGTAACCCTGCCAACCACTGTCACGCAGGGGATGAATAACCTTATTGGTGTAATCGCCACCCTGACAGGAAATAATGATATCCATAGCGGCCAGCGCTTCAATCGAGTGAGCGTCCTGAAGCACTGCAACAGGTCTGCCTGCGTCTTGACCCATGAGTGGACCAGGCTGACCGTGCTGGGAAGTGGTAAAGAAGACCGGATCAATATTCGCAAAGTCGTTTTCTTCACGCATACGATCCATCAAAACCGAGCCGACCATTCCCCGCCAGCCAACAAAACCGACCTTTTTCATAACTACCCTCCCTAAATGATCAACTCTTCAAACAAGCCACTACGGCATCACCCATTTCAGAAGTGCTTACCTGCGTGCAACCTTCTGATGCAATATCACCGGTACGCAGTCCCTGATCCAGAACATCACTGACGGCTTTTTCAATCGCATCTGCCGCTGCAATTTCCCCCAGGGAATAACGAAGCAGCATTGCCAAAGAAAGAATCTGGGCCAGCGGGTTCGCTTTACCCTGACCGGCAATGTCCGGGGCAGAACCGTGCACAGGTTCATACATCCCCTGGTTGACTTCGTTCAGGGAAGCCGATGGCAACATACCAATGGAACCGGTCAACATGGCTGCACAGTCACTCAGAATGTCGCCAAACATGTTGCCGGTGACCATCACATCAAACTGCTTGGGTTCACGCACCAGCTGCATTGCCGCATTATCAACATACATATGGCTCAGTTCCACATCGGAGTAGTCAGAGCCCATATCTGACACTATTTCACGCCAGAGAGCGGTTACTTCAAGCACATTGGATTTATCAACCGATGTCAGTCGACCACCACGCTTTTGAGCCGCTTCAAAAGCCACTTTGGCAATACGCTTGATTTCAGATTCACGGTAGACATAGGTGTTGTACCCTTCCCGCTCTCCGCTCTCAAGGGTACGAACGCCTCTTGGCTCACCAAAGTAGATACCACCGGTGAGCTCACGGACGATCAGAATATCCAGACCCGCCACCCGTTCATGCTTGAGACTGGATGCTTCTGCCAACTGGGGAAACAGCATTGCTGGTCGCAGATTGGCGAACAGACCCATTTCGGAACGCAACTTCAGCAGTCCACGCTCAGGACGGTTCATCATCGGCTGGTCATCCCACTTGGGACCACCCACAGAACCAAAGAGAATCGCATCGGATTTTTTCGCTTCGGCCAGAGTCTCATCGGTCAGGGGAACACCATGAACATCCAGGGAAGCACCACCCACCAGACCTTCACTGATTTCAATAGCCAACCCAAAGCGGCTTTTAACGACATCCAGAACCTTCAGTGCTTCTGCCACAATCTCAGGACCAATACCGTCACCGGGCAGGCATAAAATCTGTTTACTCACTTCCCTTTACCTCTCATTAAAAACATTGTTTTGTAAGCTCATTTCCATACCAGGCAGGCTTATTATACCAATCGAACTTTCTAGCTCCCTATTGCGCTGAAGATTTGAGCCTTAATCCTGCGTTGGCGATCGTCACCATAACTAAGGCTATGATTCATCACGCCGCCTTGTCTTAAGGCTCAAATCTCCATGCTCATCACGGGAGTTAGAAAGCACGATTGGTATTAAAAACGCATCACCATACCAGAGCCTGGAATCGAGTTATTGGAGTTTTACAACAGCCTCTGGAGTATGGGAGCAAGAGTCGACTTACTTTGTTATTTGTTAAACCGGCAAGATTCAGTGGATAGCATCAAAAAGCCAGGGCTGACTGTTGCGATGGCGTCCTTCAAAGGCTTTTATCGCATCAGCGTCCTGCAATGTCAGACCTATGTCGTCCAGACCATTGAGCAGACAGTGACGTCTGAACTCATCAATCGAAAAGCTGAGTTCACTGCCATCTGGCTTGATCACTTTTTCACGTTCCAGATCGACTTTCAGCTGATAGCCTGCCTGGGCTTCAATTTCACTGAACAGCTCGTCAACAACCTCTTCCGCCAAAGTGATCGGCAGAATGCCATTTTTGAAACAGTTGTTGTAAAAGATATCAGCAAAACTAGGCGCAATGACGCAGCGAAAACCAAAATCATCCAGAGCCCACGGGGCGTGCTCCCGACTGGAGCCACAACCAAAGTTTTGACGGGCGATCAGTACCGATGCACCCTGATAACGATCCTGATTCAGCACAAAGTCAGGATTCACCGGACGCTTTGAACAATCCTGGCCAGGCTGGCCTTCATCGAGGTAGCGCAACTCATCAAACAGATTGGGACCAAAGCCACTGCGCTTGATGGACTTGAGAAACTGCTTGGGAATGATCATGTCGGTATCAACATTGGCACGATCAAGAGGTGCTACCAAACCGGTATGAATAGTAAATGCCTTCATGGTGTCTTAAGCCCCCTGTCCCATCATCTGACGAACATCAACAAAATGGCCGGTTACCGCAGCCGCTGCAGCCATTGCCGGGCTTACCAGATGTGTTCGACCACCAAAACCCTGACGGCCTTCAAAGTTACGGTTAGAAGTGGAAGCGCAATGCTCACCGGCTCCCAGTTTGTCGGCATTCATGGCCAGACACATGGAGCAACCCGGCTCACGCCACTGCAGACCGGCTGCTTCAAAGATTTTGTCCAACCCTTCCTTCTCTGCCTGTTCTTTCACCAGACCCGAGCCCGGAACGACCAGAGCTTCCTTAACGGTGTCGGCTACCTTTCGACCTCTTACGACAGCCGCCGCCTCTCTGAGGTCTTCAATTCTGGAGTTAGTGCAGGAACCAATGAAAACACGATCAACAGGGATATCCGTGATCGGCATGCCTGCTGTCAGCCCCATATATTCCAGGGCTCTTTCATAACCTTCCGCATCTGTCGGGGACGGTACGTTAGCATCCACAGGCAGAACCATTTCTGGAGAAGTACCCCAGGTCACCTGAGGCTTGATGTCTTCACCTTTTAAAACAACGACTTCATCAAAAACTGCATCGGCATCAGAGTGCAGATCGGACCAGGCCTCTACTGCCTTGTTCCAGAGCTCGCCTTTGGGTGCAAAGGGACGACCCTTTACGTAATCGACCGTGGTCTGATCAACCGCGACCATGCCTGCACGGGCGCCTGCTTCAATAGCCATATTGCAGACAGTCATTCGACCTTCCATACTCATGGCACGCAGAACATCACCACCAAACTCGACAGCAAAGCCGGTACCACCAGCGGTTCCGATCTTACCAATAATGGCCAGAACCACGTCTTTCGGCGTAACACCCAAACCCAGCTCTCCATCAACACGCACCAGCATGTTTTTCATTTTCTTGGCAACCAGGCACTGGGTAGCCATGACGTGCTCGACTTCGGAGGTACCAATACCATGGGCCAGAGCGCCGAAAGCACCGTGAGTCGAGGTATGGGAATCACCACAAACTACGGTCATACCTGGCAGAGTTGCGCCTTGTTCAGGACCCACAACATGAACAATCCCCTGACGGGTATCCATCATATCGAACTGGACGATATCGAAATCGTGGCAATTATCATCCAGCGTTTTAACCTGAATTTTCGAGATAGGATCTTCGATACCATCAATGCCGGTCTTGCGCTCATTAACGGTCGTTGGCACATTATGGTCAGGCGTTGCCAGGTTGGCATCAATTCGCCAGGGTTGGCGGCCAGCAAGACGAAGACCTTCAAACGCCTGGGGAGAGGTAACTTCATGAAGTAGCTGACGATCAATGTAGATCAAAGACGAACCATCGTCCCGTTGACGAACAAGGTGGCTGTCCCACAACTTGTCATAGAGCGTCTTACCTGCCATTGGTTGAATCCTCATTACAGCGTTTTCGTTTTATGGGTATCCTAGAACGACAGAACAGATTACTCAAATTCATCTTTTTCATGCTATTAATAACTATAAGTTATCAATCATTGACCCCTTACAAAAAACTGAACCATGGATATACCCAGCCTCACCGCATTTCTGACCGTTGCTGAGTGCAAGTCTTTCTCCCAGGCGGCAGAAAAGCTGCATTTAACCCAACCGGCCGTCAGCAAGCGTATTGCTTCGCTAGAGAGCCAATTAGGTACCCAGTTGTTTGATCGCATGGGTCGACAGATCAATTTGAACGAAGCTGGACGCATCCTTATGCCCAAAGCCAGGCAAATGCTGGACTTGATGAAAGACTCCCGTCAGGAAATCAGTAACCTGAAGACTCAGGTAAAAGGTACTCTGGCGATAGCAACCAGCCATCATATAGGCTTACGCAGGCTCCCTGATATCCTGAGGGAATACTCCCGTCGCTACCCGGATGTCAAGCTCGACATTCGCTTTGTGGATTCGGAAGTGGCTTATGAAATGCTGAGTCGGGGTGAAATTGAATTTGGTATCGTAACACTTTCTCCTGACAACCCGGATCGATTTGAATCCCGCCTGGTCTGGAATGACCCGCTGATTTTCATGGCGGCCAGAGACCACCCCTTATCCAGCCTGAAAAAAGTCACCACTCAGCAGTTAAGTGAATATCAGGCGATTCTGCCAAGCTCAAACACATTCACTCACCGGCTGGTCCGCACTCTGTTCGAAGAAGAAGACTTGTCTCTGCAAACTACCATGTCTTCCAATTACCTTGAAACAATCCGTATGCTCGCCTCCATCGGCCTGGCATGGACCATTTTGCCCGCCTCGATGCTGGACGACGATCTCATTGCATTGAACACACAATGCCATACGCCTTCACGAAAGTTGGGGTATATCATCCACAAAGAGCGAACCCTGTCGAATGCGGCCAATGCGTTTCTGGACCTCCTGAACCAGGAAAGCAGCTGATCATTGTTATTCACCGACTTGTCCCTATAATTCCACTATCGATTTCACTACCTTTCATAGAACTGATGGAGTGTTGTATGTTCAAGGCACTGTTGCTGGAGCAGGAAGGCAAGGCCACTGTATCTTCTGTCCGGGAACTGGACGACAGGCGTTTACCCAAAGGGGAGGTCACGGTAGCCGTCGAATATTCCTCGCTGAACTATAAGGACGGTCTGGCCATCACAGGCAAGGGCAAGATTATCCGCAATTTCCCCATGGTACCGGGCATTGATTTTGCGGGTACAGTCATTGATTCCGACAACCCAGAATTTTCCGAAGGTGACAAAGTAATCCTCACCGGCTGGGGCGTGGGTGAAAACCACTGGGGTGGTATGGCTGAAAAAGCCAGGGTCAATGCCAGTCAGCTGGTAAAAATGCCAAAGGGACTCAACAGCCAGAAAGCCATGATGATTGGCACAGCAGGTCTGACAGCAATGTTGTGCGTAATGGCTCTGGAACACTCAGGTGTGACACCTGAAAAAGGCGAAATTCTGGTCACCGGTGCCAGTGGTGGCGTGGGCAGTGCTTCTGTCGCCCTGCTGGCAAAACTGGATTACGATGTTGTCGCTGTATCAGGCCGTCCAGAAAACTCCGGCATGCTGGTCAACCTGGGAGCCAAACTGATCCTGCCAAGAAGCCGTTTTGAAGAGCCGGCCCGCCCACTGGATAAACAAATGTGGGCAGGTGCAATTGATACGGTTGGCAGCAAGCTGCTCGCCAAGGTTCTCTCAGAAATGAACTACGGCGGTGCCGTTGCAGCCTGTGGGCTGGCGGGAGGTTTTGACCTTCCAACAACGGTGATGCCATTCATCTTGAGGGGTGTAAACCTCCAGGGCGTCGACTCTGTCATGTGTCCAACAGAAAAACGCACTCAGGCATGGGAGCGACTGGTGAAGCTTTTACCGGAAGATTTTTACAACTCGGCCTGCCAGGAAGTGACACTCGAAGAAATTGCTGAATACGCTGAAGCGATCACGGTGGGTCAGGTGACTGGTCGTGTGATCGTAAAAATCTAACCCGGCCATTTTATGAGACGCTTTTTTTAAAGGTATCGAGCTTTTCTCTCTGTTATTTTTCGGCTAACCCGTTCTCTATCCTATTCATGTTGCCGTCCTGTTCATACTTTTTCCATGGATCTGACGGCGACATACTTTCATGACAGAAAATTGAGGATACACTCATTGAAGCCATGTACTGGTATTAACCCTTAATTACTTCGAGCGCTTTAAGTGCAATAGTTCGAGGTTCAACTGACTAAACAAAAACAACCATGAATTTCCGCCCCGTTTTGCTCGTCATAGGCCTGTTTCTGATGATGCTGTCAGTGCTGATGCTACTGCCAGCCCTGCATGATTTAGTCATTGGCGAGGAAGGCGCTTATTCATTTGGCTTGTCGGCCCTGATTACCCTGCTGACAGGCGTACCGCTTTACTACTTTTGTCGTGTACCTGTATTCAATCTGAAGCCAAGGCAAATCTTTCTGCTGACCAACACTTCCTGGTTAACACTGAGTGCCTTCGCAGCCCTGCCTCTTTATATACAACTCGATATCAGCTATACCGACGCATTCTTTGAAACCATGTCCGGGATCACTACCACCGGTTCTACCGTGCTCAGTGGTCTTGACCAGATGAATACCGGGGTTCTTCTCTGGCGCTCTCTGCTTCAATGGCTTGGTGGCATTGGCTTTATTGTTCTGGCTGTGGCAGTACTGCCTTTTCTGAAAGTCGGTGGCATGCGTCTGTTCCAAAGCGAATCTTCCGACTGGTCAGACAAAGCCATGCCCCGCTCAGGCAGCATCGCCAAACGTATTGTTTGTATCTACCTGGGTATGACTATTTTTTGTGCGTATCTCTATTTTCTGGGAGGCATGCACGGTTTTGAAGCCATCAACCATGCCATGACCACTCTTTCCACCGGGGGTTATTCAACTTCCGACAGCTCCATGGGACACTTCCACAATCCCTTCATTCACTGGGTGGCTATCGTGTTTATGATTTTTGGATCGCTCCCCTTTGTCCTTTTTGTCAAATTCCTCAGGGGTGATTCTCAGTCGCTGTTGAGAGATAATCAGGTACAGGCTTTTCTCAAATTACTATTCATACTCTGGGTCTTTTTAACTCTACGACTGTTTATAAACGGTGATTATTCTCTGTTCAAGTCCTTGACTCTGGTTGCCTTTAATACCACCTCTGTTATCACGACGACAGGTTTCGCTCTGACGGACTACGAGTCCTGGGGAGGGTTTGCGGCCGCCCTTTTCCTCTGCCTGACTGTCATTGGTGGCTGCTCAGGCTCCACAGCAGGAGGAATAAAAGTTTTCCGTTTTCAGATTGCTGCTCGTTTGCTGGGTATCCAACTGAAACAACTGGCTCATCCGAGAGCCTGTTTTGTACAAAGCTACAACGGCCATAAAATCAGTAGCGACATATTGAGATCCCTGATTGCTTTCTGCTTCTTTTTCGCACTCCTGACCACCATTCTCACCCTGCTTTTGAGCTTTCTGGGGCTGGATCTTGTCACTAGTCTCAGTGGTGCATTGACAGCAGTTGCCAACGTAGGACCCGGACTTGGAGATATTATCGGACCTGCAGGCAACTTTTCATCACTGCCTGATGCGGCCAAATGGTTCCTGAGCGTTGGAATGCTACTGGGCAGACTGGAAGTTATTACCGTTTTGGTACTCTTCACTCCAACATTCTGGAAGCACTAGAAAACTGATATAAATCAAATAGTATTTATTGTTAATCCTGTAGAATTCTTCGCCGCAAACGAAAGCATTGAAAGCAGGCTGCAGCTTGTTTGATGCTAAATAAAATCAGCCATAAGCAGAAAGTGTCGTTTTTTTAACCGAGAAAACAGTCACTTCTATGAGTATGTATATTGCTTGCCAATGAATGATAATCCTCCGTCGCACCTTGTCAGCCTGATTCGTCAGCGCTCAAATAATAATTCCAGTCAAACGGCTATTCGTTTCTCTGAAAACCATCAATGGCAATCCATGAACTGGCAGCAGCTTGGAGGAAAAGTCGATAGCGTTTCCCGCTCTCTGCTAACAGACAATCTGCCTGTTCAAACCAATATCGGGATCTGGTCTCAGAACCTTCCTGAATGGACTATTGCGGACCTTGGCATTTTGCAGACTCGTTGTGTCACTGTGCCCATATACCCAACCAGTACCGCTGAGCAGGCTCGTTACATTATCGAAGATGCCGGGATTTCCGTCTTGTTTGTCGGCGAACAGGAGCAGTTCGATAGCGCACTGAAACTTCTGGACAATTGTGAATGTCTGGAGAAAGTCATTGTATTTGACTCCCGGACTGACCTGAAAGGCTGCGATAAAGCACTGTATTTCAGTGACTTTATGGCCAGTGCTCCCACTGAGTCCGAATTATTGACAGAACGCCTGAAAAATCAGTCTCTGGACGACCTCTACACCCTCATCTACACCTCGGGCACTACCGGTCAACCAAAAGGCGTTATGCTCGATTACAACAGCATCGGTGCATCGTTTGAGTCACATGATCTTCTGATTCATATTGACCATACCGATGTATCCATAGCGTTTTTGCCTCTGAGTCATATTTTTGAGAGGGCCTGGAGCTATTACGTACTGACCCGGGGAGCTGTTAACTGCTACCTGAAAGATCCGACCAAAATTGCGGAAGTATTGCCCACGCTGAAGCCAACGGTCGTCTGCGCGGTACCACGCTTCTACGAGAAGATTTATACCGGCGTGAATACTATGGTACAAAAGGGCTCTCCGGTTAAGCGCTTTATTTTCAAGATGGCTATGAAAGTCGGTCTCACCACCATGGAATTGAAACGCCAGGGCAAAACAGTACCCGGTTATCTGACAAGCCTGAATCAGCTGGCTGACAAAATGGTGTTCAGCAAAATCAAAGAAAAGCTCGGAGGGCGGATCCGTTTCATGCCCTGTGGCGGTGCCCGGCTGGATGACGAAATCAACCGTTTTTTCCATGCCCTTGGCATCAATGTCAAAGTAGGTTATGGCATGACTGAAACCACAGCAACTGTTACCTGCTTTCACGATACGGGTTACCAGTTTGGCAGCTGCGGCTCACCGCTTCCCGGCACTCAGGTTAAAATCGGGCAGGAAGGCGAGATACTGGTGAAAGGTCCGACCGTCATGCGCGGTTATTACAAAAAACCGGATGAAACAGCCAAAACCTTTGATGCCGATGGCTGGCTAAAAACCGGCGATGCAGGCCTTATTGATGGAACAGGCCAACTGCGTATTACCGAGCGCATCAAGGAGCTGATGAAAACGTCCAACGGCAAATACATTGCGCCCCAATACATAGAAGGCACTTTGGGCAAGGATCGGTTTATTGAACAGGTTGCTATCATTGCTGATGCCAGAAACTATGTCTCTGCCTTGATCGTACCGGCCTTTGAAGCACTGGAAGAGTACGCAAAGAGCATTAACCTGAAATACGAAAACAAAATGGAACTGATCCTCAATGCGGATATCCATGCCATGTTCCAGGATCGACTGGATCAGATTCAGGGAGAGCTGGCCCGATTCGAGCAGGTTAAGAAGTTCACCCTGCTGCCTCGTGAATTCTCCATCGAAATGGGAGAGATTACGCCAACACTGAAATTGCGCAGAAAGATCATCATGGAACGTTTCCGCAAGGAAGTCGAAGCCATGTACAAACCGGTCACCTCACCCTGACCTCCCGGCAGGCCATTCTCAAACAGGATGGCCTGACTTAATTTAGCCAGTTGCGAGCTTCTTGCTCATCTTCAAAAAATTGCACATCGCCAGAGATAAACCACTTGCTGACTTTGGTGGCAACCTCTTGCCACTTCTTATTGCCTAACAGGGCAACGCGATTGAAGTCTTTGCCATGTTTGAGGCCGAGTTTAAAGTCATCCCATGCGACCCGCGCTTCCCAACCCTGTAACTCGCGCAAGTCAAAAAACGCATCAATGCTTGGCGACTGAACACCTTCAAGTGCTGAATCAATCATCGGTGTAATGATCTGATAATCTTCGTGGGTAAGTTTGCCGACCGCTTTGAAATTGAGAAAGAAGTTCTGACCCGTTCTTTCGATGCCGATGTTTAATCCATGAGTTTCTGTTGACATGATCCTCTCCTTTTCTGTGCGTCCAAAATCAACCCATTATAGAAAAAAATCAAGATTTACTGACAAAGTTACCAACGGCAATCAGCTGTTAAAGAGTATAGTGTCTTGAATCAGGACATCGATCAGCAAGATGGTCTGATCATTTAAGAAAGAGGGGCATCGGTTTTAAACATGACACCTAAGCAGCGATCTTTGCAGGACTCTGAAACCAGCATCTGCTGCGAGCGGTTGCACGAATAGTAGCCCGCTTCACAGATAATCTAACAACCGGCGCGTTTTGCCAACGATGAGATCGATAGCGCTACTTACTGTCACAGTGTAAAGACCTACTTGGCTTCTCAATAGTCAATCGCCTATCATTCGCCGCTTCAGTTTTATTAGCCTGTCAACAGACTCTTCATTCATCTAAAGGTTTTAGTGCTCATGGAGCAATATAATTTCACCTATAACGATATCCATAACACCATTCGCACCTCAGCGGAAAAGATCAAAGCCTCCGGATTTGAGCCTGATTATCTCCTGGCCATTGGTGGCGGTGGGCTGATTCCAGCACGCATCATGCGCACCTACATCAACAAACCAATTCTGATTGTATCCCTCTCCCGTTACAGTGACGAGACAGGTACGGCACCATCAGAGACGCCAGTCAAACTCCAATGGCTGGAAACAGACACCAATCTGGACGGTAAAAAAGTTCTGGTTATTGATGAAGTCGATGATGAAAGAACCACTCTGCAGTTCACGCTGAATCATCTGTACGACACACACCCTGAAACCGAGTTTGCTGCATTCGTCGTACACAATAAGCTAAAAGAAAAGAAAGGCACCCTACCAGAGAGGTTGAGCCACTTCTTCACCGGTGAAGACATCCACGACTACTGGATTAACTACGCATGGGATGCTGAAAACATTGATCAATTCGGCAAAAAGTAAGCCAATGAAAGAAGTTGGCTGTTCATACCCACCCCGAGCCCTGCTGAAGGGCCGGGGAACAGGATAGATCAGGCCTGCCCCTGAATAACCGGAGCAGGACTGACCACATCAGCATTCTGGGCACGATGGCGCATCAGATGATCCATCAGGGTGATAGCCATCATGGCTTCAGCAATGGGTACGGCACGAATACCGACACAAGGATCGTGACGACCCTTTGTGACTACTTCAACGGGTTCGCCTTCCATATTGATGCTCCTGCCAGGCGCAGTCATGCTGGAAGTGGGTTTCAGGGCAATATGGGCAACAATATCCTGACCCGAGCTGATACCACCGAGAACACCACCGGCAGAATTGGACAGGAAGCCTTCTGGCGTCAACTCGTCACGGTGTTCTGTACCCTTCTGGACCACAGAGTCGAAGCCATCGCCTATCTCAATGCCTTTGACGGCATTAATGCTCATCAGAGAATGAGCCAGGTCGGCATCCAGACGATCAAAGACCGGCTCACCCAGTCCCGGCATTACGCCAGTAGCCATCACGGTCACTTTGGCACCGGTGGAATTACCATCACGACGCAAATCATCGATCAGTTTTTCCATGGCGGGCACTTTATCGGCATCCGGGCAGAAGAAAGGGTTGTTGCGAACTTCATCCCAGTCAATCTTGTCGATACTGATCGCGCCCAGCTGGGACAGATAACCTTTAATTTCGATGCCCTGACTTGCCAGGTATTTACGGGCAATCGCACCGGCTGCCACACGCATAGCCGTTTCACGAGCAGACGAACGCCCACCGCCACGGTAGTCACGAAAGCCGTATTTGTGGGTGTAGGTATAGTCAGCATGGCCAGGACGGAAACGATCCATGATATTGGAATAATCTTTGGAACGCTGATCCACATTTTCGATAAGCAGACCAATGGGGGTGCCGGTAGTTTTGCCTTCAAAAACGCCAGACAGAATCCTGACCTGATCAG
This sequence comes from Endozoicomonas sp. 8E, assembly GCF_032883915.1. NCBI lineage: Bacteria > Pseudomonadati > Pseudomonadota > Gammaproteobacteria > Oceanospirillales > Endozoicomonadaceae > Endozoicomonas > Endozoicomonas sp. 8E. The sequence continues at coordinate 4,364,101 of NZ_CP120717.1, forward strand.
GCTCACGACGCTGTGTCGTATATTTAGAGGTACCGGGCTTGCGCAGATCGAGATCCTTTTGCAGATCCGCTTCACTCAGAGGTATACCCGGAGGGCAGCCGTCCACTATACACCCCAGGGCAATGCCATGGGACTCACCAAAGGTCGTAACCTTGAAAACCTGGCCTATGCTGTTGCCTGCCATTTTGACTTCCCCCTCCTCTGACGGTTGTCCGTCGTTGCTCCCGTCAGGGATCTAATGCTCTAGTGTGAAACCTTTTTCCAGAAAAAGGTTTCAGTCATTCATAGCTGTTTAAGCCTGCTTTCTTCGCTCACGGCTGCTAAACAGAGGCTGATACTTACGACAGTTCCCGGCATCCAGTATCAGGATGCCATGGCCGCCTGCTTCAAACTCCGGCCAGATAAACGGCACATCAGGATACTCATCTCTCAGGGCCCAATGACTGTTACCTACTTCCAGCACCAGCAGACCCTTTTCATCCAGAAAGTCTGCGGCACGTGCCAGAATAACGCGGGCCATATCCAAACCATCTTCCCCCGCAGCCAGACCGAGTTCCGGCTCGTGGCTGAACTCGTCGGGGAAATCAGCCATATCTTCAGCATCCACATAGGGTGGATTGCTGACAATCAACTGATACTTTGGCTTTTCCGGAGCATGGTCGATCGCTTCAAAAAGATCAGAACGAATGGCCTGAACCCTGCCCCAGAGTTCATGACTGTCGATATTGATACCCGCCACTTCCAGAGCGTCTTCTGATATATCCAGTAAATCGACTGTGGCTTGAGGAAACTCATGGGCCGCAGCAATACCAATACAACCGGAACCTGAACAAAGATCCAGCACCCTTTCGACCTGGACGTCCATCAGCCAAGGTTGAAACTGTTGCTGAATCAGCTCGGCAATCGGTGAACGAGGCACCAACACTCGCTCATCAACGTAATAGGGTTGACCGCAGAACCAGGCCTGATTGACAAGGTAAGCCAACGGTTTGCGCTCTGAAATTCTGCGCTCGATCAGCTCTGCTACTCTCCCCTGCTCATTCAGGGAAAGTCGGCAGTCCATGTAGGGTTCCGGCAATTCCCAGGGCAACTGCAACACCTGAAACACCAGATGAAAAGCCTCATCCAGAGCATTATCACTGCCATGCCCGAAAAACAGCTCGGCTTCGTTAAATCGTGATGCTGCCCAGCGAATGAAGTCTCGGATACTGACCAGACCATCATAAGACTTGTTGACCCTGCAGGACTTGCCGGTATGGGTCTCACTGATTTCTGTCACTCTCTCTCCTCAGGGTCACTATCAGGATCTCCCCTGCAAAACCGCCATAAGGTAGCATATTCAGGCACTGGCAAAGAACCACTTTTTCGCCGCAAACGGCTCCGAACAGCCTGCCACGGTATTAGTCAGACCACAATTAGGGTTAAAATACCTTCATTTCAGGCTACCGTGGGCCTGTAAAATCTGTTTAAAAATGAGCGCAGAGTCATGACCGAAAACGATAACGACGATCAGGAAGGCCTGTTCAAAGAAGCCATGATGGACGTGCAGCCATTGAAGAAAGCCAACCGCTCTGCCGAGCTCAAAAAACCGGCGACTAAAGTGCCCGAGAGTACCCTCAGAGCCCGTCGGCAGGCTGCTCAGATGGAAGATAAGCCGGGGGGAGCCGCTCTTTCGGAAGCCTGGGTTGAACCTATAGAACCAGAGCAAAAACTGGTCTACAGCAGATCAGGTATTCAACATACCCGTATGCGTCAGCTACGCCAGGGACTATTGCCTATCCAGTATCAACTGGATCTCCACGGTTACAGGATCGAGGAAGCCAGAGAGCTGATTTCAGAGTTTCTATTGTTCTGCCGCAATGAAGGCATGCAGTGCGTTCGAATTATCCATGGCAAATCACACCGCAGTACCAATCGCCAGAACACCCTGAAAAGTCATGTCAATCACTGGCTGCGACAGCTTCCGGAAGTTCTGGCATTTTGTTCAGCACCACCTTCAGAAGGCGGGACCGGGTCGCTTCTTGTGCTTCTGAAGAGAAAAGCCTGATAGCCCTCCACAAACAGCTTCAACACTCAGCCTGAATAATGTGTTGAGATTTTTTCACACAGAGGAAACTTCTGCTTCCATGAGAATGGCGGACTCCTCCTGATGGAGGGACTCCCATTGATTCAGGGCATCAATAGCCAATTGTCTGCCCACAGCCGCAATCTCGTTAAAGCGGTGAAATTCATAGAACTGACAGATGTTACGAGGTACGTTGACCAGGACATCTGGCTGATAGCCCGCCATTTTGTATCGGGAAAGTGACTCCTGCATCACTTCCATGGATTGGTTGGAAATTTCCATCAGGCTCATGGAAGCGCTGAGTTCATCCTGGGACTTTTTACTCTCATTGACACCTACAAACTTATCAATAAGCCCATCAAAAATGGATTTCTTTTCCTTCTCTCTCTCATCAAGCCCATCACTTTTCTGAAAAGGTTTACCCAACAGATCAACAGCCACAACCATATCGGCCAGAGCGGACCCTGCAGGTGCCATTGGCAAAGGATTAAGCACACCGCCATCTACCAGCACCTGACCATGTATTTCTACTGGACTGAACAAAGAAGGAATGGCACTGGAAGCACGAATTGCCGTCACCAGATCACCACGCTGGAACCAGACTTCCTTGCGATAAGTCAAACTGGTAGCCACCGCTGTATAGGGAATCGGCAGATCTTCTATACGACAGTCGCCAATAATGTCGCGCATGCGTTCAAACAGGCGGTCACCCTTGATGACACCCGGACGCCCCAAAGAAATATCCAGCAAACGGATAATCTCGAACGAATCAAGGGTTTCAGCCCATTGACAGTATTCGTTCAGTTTACCCGTGGCCCAGAGACCACCGATCAATGAGCCCATGGAAGAGCCGGCTATTGCCGTAATTTTGTACCCTCTGGCCTCCAGCTCCCGAATGACCCCGACATGGGCATAACCCCGGGCACCACCACTGCCCAAGACCAGAGCTACTCTTTTTGTCATTGCTCTTGTGTCCTGTGTTTTGCTTACGTTGGGCAATAGCATGAACCCAGTCAAGCCACAGGTCTATAGCATCTGGATACTTTTCCTGAGTCGTGATTATTAATGAAAGCAATGGCAACAAAAGCAGAACTCATTTTTTCGCTGACTGGAATTTGAGTGTCATAGAAATACACCCCTGTGTCATTTTGCCCTGCAGGGGACAATTTCTTAGCGAATCTTGATATAAAAGGAAGAGTGGGTACTCGCCAGCAGGTGTAACTGCAGGCTTATTAACTCAAGCTGAATAATTCCCGCTTTCGAGGCTGTCGCAAAAGCCCAACTACTCCTTCCCACGCTCTGATTTGGGAAATATTAGCGATCATCCGCACTCAATGGCTAATGATCGCTAAAACCCAAAATTTAAAACTGTCGCATGGGGGTGGCAAGTTTTTTGGAGTTACCTGCGCTCATGAAGCTGCTTAATGGTTTTGCAACACCCTCGCTCTGCGTGGGAATGCATACCTCCCCCTTAAAAGCGGACTCTGCAGCGCGAGATAGGTATGGGCACCCACGCTGGAGCATGGGAACCAGAGTTTTGCGACAGCCTCCTTCGCGGGAATGACGACCTCCTACTTAGCGACCATCATGATGCTGATTTTGAACTGGCCAAAGTCCCAGTTGTGTGATCCAGACAGACAACCCAGTTCTCTCTTCGGGCACCATCCAGTCAACGTCCATTCTGGCAATATCATCAAGCTCCATGCCACTCCAGGCGAAGAAGCGCTTGAGACGTTTACGCCTGGAGTCGATCTCGGTACCGTGCCCCATAGTTCGGGCAATACGGGACAGGTTGACTGAACCCATCTGGATGAGGCCAAAAAACAACCAGCGCAATAAGGCCAATATGGGATTGATGCCAGCCAAGAGAGGTTTTAAGATGCTTTGCCAGTGAATGGTTGTGTTTCACGAAAGTTGACTGCTTGAGGTAATGAGCTTGCAGAAAACCTGCTATCAGCCACCTATTCACCCTTTCATATCAATCTTTGTCTCGAAATTTTCCCTTACAGAGGTCATTTTGTCAGTTAAGTGCCTCCCTGAAGATACCCATCGCTTCTGAAGAGGCGGGGCAACAGAAAACTCTCCTGCCAAAAGCTGGTAGAGAGCGTTTAAATCACTTTCAAGTCCGATGGTCAAATGGCCTTGTTATCATGGTTTGACGGCTGTTTTTAAATAAGAAGAAATTTGTGGTTTCACTACCAGCTTCATTGTCAACTTAATAGTGAATTCAGCAGCTACTGCCGCTGCTTTTACCTTACGATCAGGTAATTTCCCACAAGAATTAGCGGCAGCAGCGAGACTTTTAGAGATATTCACCAGACCTCTGGTGGCGGATCGGAATGTTATGTCAGAGACACCTTTTGAAATCAAATTCTCTTCAACTTGACGACACCCTACCTCTCGGGCTCGGAATCTTCCTGAGTCACCCCGGGCAACACCATTGGCCATGCAGCCTGAGCTTGTTCTTAAATGGGCAGGCCAGTTTTGACCGCAAAGTTTTTCCAAGATCATATTAATATCCTTGTCATAAGACTTTACTTCGATACTTTAACAGTAGGGATTGGGTTCACATCTCGCAATTAGATCAAAGTATTACCTGTTGCTTAAAACCTTCTCAGCATAAGAACTTTTCTATAAGCACAGGGAACTAAATACATAGACAATGATTTAAGGCTATAAGCCATTTGAAAAATCAGAGACAGGAGTATGAGATATGAACGGAACCACACCACCCGGCACACCAAGTCCCACTTTATCAACAGCCGACCGATAATTGCCCTGTTTGTCTCGAATCCTTTGCCGGAAGGGAAGTCAGGATTCTCGAAGATTGCCGCCATATGTTTCACAAAGACTGCCTGGCGCTCTGGCTATCGGCCAATAATAACTGTCCTATGTGCAGAACCAGTCTCGGGGCAAGGGAAGTACGACCAGAGCCTGCCATGCAGTCGAGCTTTCTAGTACATAACTCCAGTTTCTTTGTCCTGCAGCAATGCCGGAATTTTCCATTCTGGCATTCTTCTCCCTGATTCAGATCAGGGTGACCTATGCCAGCTCAATACCGTATCCGCCTGTCCATAGACGAACAGCAGCAATTAAAAGACCTCATTCACCAGACCAAGGTGGCCAAGCATAAACGTATTCATGCCCAGATCCTCCTGTGTCTCGATGAAAACGGGCCAAAACTGACGGAGCTCCAGACCAGCCAAACCTGTGGTGTTTCAACGAAAACGGTTCAGAGAACACGCAAACGCTGTGTACTTGAAGGGCTGGATATTGCTGTTAATAGCAAGTTCAATGGCATTGCCCGCCCAAGAAAACTCCAGGGGGAGCAGCAGGCGGCATTGACAGCTCTGGCTTGCTCAACACCACCAGAAGGTCATAGCCGCTGGACGCTACAGCTTCTCGCTGACCGTATGGTTGAGTTGGAGCATGTCAATTCCATCTCGCATCAAACCATTGGCCGAGAGTTAAAAAAAACGAGTTGAAGCCTTGGCAGAAAAAGGAGTGGTGTATTCCAAAAAAAGCAAACGCAGAATTTGTTTGCGCTATGGAACGTGTTTTGGATGTTTATCAACAACCACATGATCCGAATCGACCACTGATCTGTATGGATGAGAGCAGTAAGCAGCATACTTTGGAGGTCAGGACTCCACTCCCTATGAAGCCTGGCCAACCCCTAAAATATGACAATGAGTATGAGCGCAATGGTGTGAGTTCTCTCTTCATGTTTTTTGCGCCACTGGAAGGTTGGCGACATATCGAGGTGACTGATAGCCGAACTGCCTGCGACTGGGCTCACCAGATCAAACAGCTGGTTGATGTTCACTTCCCAAAAGCTGATGTCATCCGTCTTGTCATGGATAACCTGAACACACATACACCTGCATCTCTTTATAAAGCCTTTGAACCAGGAGAGGCTCATCGGTTGGCCAGTAAGTTGGAAATCATCTATACACCCAAGCATGGAAGCTGGCTCAACATGGCAGAGATTGAATTGAGTATTCTCAGTCGTCAGTGTTTAAGTAGACGCATACCCGATCAGGCCGCACTGAAATCAGAGATTGAAGCGTGGGAGTCCCAGCGTAATGGTGTAGAAAGCAAAATGGAATGGCGATTTACGACCGAGGATGCTCGGGTAAAACTCAAGAAGCTTTACCCGACGATCAAATCGGAGTGATGTACTAGTTTCGACGATTGATAGGATAGACACCTTAGGAGGCGGTTTGTTGCCTGTGCTGGAAAATTTAGGCTTCTCTCAACGTGGGCTGCTGACATGGCGCCCTCAGGCAGGGAATTTAGTCGATGACTCAGTCAGAGTTGAATACCGCTAATTAAAAGAAATCACTGGTGACTTCCCCTGGAGGCGCTTGGGTTGCTGCTTTCTCGGGATTTTTCTATCTGGAAACTGTTGTACCATTAGCCCGACTTGGTGGTAATGGTGCATTTCGCCTTTATCTGTCATGCTTTGTTCTAAAAAACTGCCCTAATCCGGCAAAAGCGGGCTGAGGTAAATCATGCGTCTTGAAAATGTGCGTCTACATCAACAGGAAGGCCTGTTTGATATCCTTTTTAATCAGGGCATGATCCTGAGCATTACTCCCGCTGCAACTCAACGCCAGCCTGACACTGATAGCCTTGACGCCGGGGGTAAGCTGGCACTCCCTCCCTTCATTGATCCTCATGTCCATCTGGATACCTGTCTAACGGCAGGTGAACCCGTCTGGAATCGCACAGGTACCCTCTTTGAAGGGATTCAAAACTGGTCTGAGCGCAAGAAAAAACTGACTCACGACGACGTCAGGCAACGAGCCAAAAAAGCACTTGCCTGGTATACAGGCCAAGGCGTGCAGCATGTTCGCAGTCATGTTGATACCACCGACCCGGGTCTTACCGCGGTTCATGCTCTGCTTGAGCTGAAAGAAGAAGTTAAAGATCTGATTGATATCCAGCTGGTCGCCTTTCCGCAGGAAGGCATCCCATCTTTCCCTAAAGGTGCAGAGCTTCTCGAAGAAGCCATGAAGCTGGGCTGTGATGCCATCGGCGCTATTCCCCATTTTGAATACACCCGTGAATATGCTCTGGACTCTCTTAATACCGCCTTTGACCTTGCGGAAAAATACGACAGCCTGATCGACATTCACTGCGATGAGATAGACGACGAACAATCCCGATTTGTCGAGACTGTTGCCTGTCTGGCTCTGGAACGCAACATGGGCCAGCGTGTAACTGCCAGTCATACTACTGCCATGCATTCCTATAACAACGCCTATGTAGTGAAGCTGATGCGGCTATTGAAGCGGTCAGGCATACACTTCATTGCCAACCCGGTGACCAACCTGAATCTTCAGGGGCGAATGGATTCTTACCCGAAACGCCGGGGTATTACTCGTATTCCAGAACTGCTTGAGGCCGGTGTAAATGTTTGCTTCGGTCAGGACGACATTGTTGACCAATGGTTCCCGATGCAGGGCTGCAATATGCTACAAGTGTTGTTTACAGGTCTGGTGGGCTGTCAAATGACAGGGCTGGACCAGATTAATCAGGGCATTGACCTGATTACCATTAACAGTGCGAAATGCCTGAATATTCAGGACCAATACGGGATTGAAGAAGGGAAACCCGGCAACCTGATTCTGCTGGATTCAGAGACTGTATTTGATGCTATCAGACGTCAGTCAGTGGTAACCCACTCCTTTCGCAACGGTCAGCTGATTGCACAAACCAGACCTGCAGAATCATCCATCAGTGCTAATCACTCGCTGTCTGGCCATATCGATTATTCTTTCTGCCCTCAATAAGCTTTTCACAGCCTCTAATAGAGATTCTGAGAGGCAGATTCTTCCCTCTCAGAATCTACCTGCTAAAAAAATAATTGCCTCCCTCTTGGGGAGGCAATGTAATTCAAGGTAGAATGACTACCTTAAAATTAAAACATAGCCCGGTGCAGTCGCATCCAGGGCAGCCAACCCGCCCTTTTTAATCGTAACCAAACCATGAAAAACAGCGATTTACAGGCTCGCTTCAACGCCATACGCTCCAACAAGCTATTTGAACTCTTTGTCGTTAGTATCATCATCTTCTCTGCCCTGGTCATTGGCGCAAAGACTTATAACCTGCCACCGTACCTTGAAGGCACTATCAGCGTGCTGGATGTTGGTATTACACTCTTTTTTCTGGTGGAAATACTGATCCGCTTTTTTGGTGAAGAGAACAAAAAAAATTTCTTCAAGTCCGGCTGGAATCTCTTTGACACCCTGATAGTGCTCGTCAGCCTGATCCCGGTCAGCGGTACCGAGATGGCTCTGGTGGGTCGATTAATCAGAATTTTCCGGGTACTGCGGATGATATCTGTCATCCCCGAGCTTCGACTTCTGCTGAACTCACTGCTGAAAGCCTTGCCGCAACTCGGTTATGTCATGTTGCTGATGTTCATTATTTTTTATATCTATGCCGCTGTTGGCAGCACCTTCTTCCTGAAAATCAATCCTGAACTCTGGGGTAATATCTCCATCAGTATGCTAACCCTGTTCAGGGTCATGACTTTCGAAGACTGGACCGATGTCATGTATGAAACCATGACTGTCTATCCACTGAGCTGGGCCTACTATCTCAGTTTTATTTTCTTCACGACCTTCGCCTTTCTGAACATGATCATCGGTATTGTCGTCAATGTTCTGGAGGAAGAGCGTCAAAAAGTGCGCAGTGAAGAAGAAGCTATCAAGAGAGAGGGCCAACCCACCCTTGAACATTTGCAGCAACAGTTGAACGAAATCAAACGCCTGCTGCAAAAGAAAAGCTAATCATCGGGTCTTTGCCAGACTGTTTAGTCTGGCAGGTTGGGGATATTCAGAACAAACGGTTCAAACCATCCAAGGTGGCCACACGGTAGGCTTCCGCCATAGTGGGATAGTTGAATGTGGTGTTCAGGAAGTAGCGGATATTATTAGCCTCCCCTTTCTGGGACATCACAGCCTGACCGATGTGCACGATCTCCGATGCCTGGTCACCAAAGCAGTGGATTCCCAGCACTTCACCGGTCTCACGGTGGAACAGGATTTTCAGCATACCCACGGTTTCGCCGGTAATCTGGGCCCGGGCCAGCCTTGAGAAGAAAGCTTTGCCCACTTCATAGGGCACAGCAGCAGCTGTCAACTCTTCTTCGGTTTTACCCAGCGAGCTGATTTCCGGAATGGTATAGATACCGGTCGGTACTTCGTTGACAAAACGCCACTGTCCGATATTTTCCATATTACCTGCCGCGGACCTGCCCTGATCATAAGCGGCACTGGCCAGACTGGGCCAGCCAATGACGTCACCTGCTGCATAGATATGATCGATCTCTGTCTGATAATTCTCATTAACAGACAGCTGTCCGCGGCTGTTTGGCTTCAGACCTATCAGTTCAAGGCCCATATCCTGAGTATTGCCCGTTCTGCCATTGGCCCACAATAGAATATCCGCTTTCAGCTTCTTGCCTGATTTCAGGTGCATCACCACGCCGTCATCCAGCATTTCCACTTTCTGGTATTCCTCATTGTGGCGAATGATGACGTTCATTTTACGCAGCTGATAGCCCAGAGCATCGGAAATCTCTTTATCCAGAAAAGAGAGCAGACGATCACGGGTATCCACCAGATCCACCAGCACACCCAGACCCGAGAAAATGGAAGCATACTCGGAACCGATAACACCAGCTCCATAAATAATCATCCGGCGTGGAGTGGTGGTTAGCTGAAGAATAGAATCACTGTCGTAAATCCGTGGATGACGAAAGTTGACATCCGCAGGCTGGTAAGGACGGGAGCCGGTGGCAATCAGGATATTGGCACCGTGAAGCTTTTCAACATGACCATTATCCTGCTGAACCTCGATGGTATGCTCGTCAACAAAGGAGGCATGGCCAAAATAAAGATCAATCCGGTTTCGGGCATAATATAAGGTGCGCGACTGTACCTGCTTCTGAATGACGCGTTCAGCCGTTTTCAAAACCTTGGGAAAACTGAACCAGCGAGGCTCACCAATTTCACGGAACATGGGATTGGTATTGAAGTCCATGATCTGTTTGACAGAGTGTCGCAGAGCCTTGGAAGGTATAGTGCCCAGGTGGGTACAGTTACCACCTACAAACGCATTCTGTTCAACGACCGCAACCTTCTTGCCCAGCTTGACAGCATTCATTGCCGCCCCTTCGCCCGCCGGCCCGGAACCCAGCACAACCAGATCGTAGTGACTTACGCCCATCCTTTAACCCCTCAAAGCGGTCCAGACAGCATTGCATCAAGTCATGAACTATGTGCCCAGAGGTCCATGATAATGCAAGGCTCCCATATTTTTATTAATTTTCTCAGAGGCTATCCACGAACTTTAGAAGGAACAGCCTCTTAACATTCAATACCGGAACAATCGGTCATCCGTATTGGGAAACTCCGGTTTTTCCAGATATTATTCGCACTCCTCCTACGGAGCAGAAAGCCCATTCAGAGAGCAAATCAGGTCTTCTTAACAGTCTTTTCGGCAGTCGCATCGTAAAACAGATGCTCCATATCCTTATGCTGAACTTCAGAGAAAGGGTCGTTCTTGTCCCCACCACCACAGATCATGCAGCCATCCTTCAGGCCAAGGGTGCTCAAACCACCACAGGACCCCTTGATAGGCTTGTTGGCAACAATTACACCAATGGCCATCAAGGCCATCAGCAGCAAAAAGATTCCAAATGTTATCAGCATCAGTGTCATGATATTGCCCTCCTGACAAGAGGCCCGTAGCTAAAGAAAACACTCATGTTCATCAAGCACCACACGGGCACTGTTAATTTTATATGACAGCTTTTCATTGCCATGAGTGCGCTGTCGTTTGTAATGGCAGCCAGGGTTATCAGCCTGGTCATCACTCAATTCTGTTCTGGCAGATAGGGTTTGAATGCATCACTGCTGACCGCTTCAAAACCCTTTTCTGTATGATAGGTGAAGTAGGCTGCGATTCCCTCCCTGTTAGCCAGCTTCAGACCTTCTTTATCACCTAAAACCATAAACAGGGTGGCCAGTGCGTCGGCCTCTGAAGCATTATCCTCAATCACAGCCACTTCGGCCAGTCGCCCCATCTCAGGATGGCCGGTTCGGGGATTGATCGTATGGGAATACTTCTGGCCATCCACTTCAAAATAATTGAGATAGTCGCCCGATGTCGCCATGGCCCTGTTTTCCAGCTCAACAATCAGGGCCGGATTACTGCCGGTCATGGCAGGGCCCCGGATACCCAGCTTCCATGGAGAGCCATCTGGTTTAGAGTCACCGACTATCACCTCACCACCGATCTCAACCAGATAACTGTTGATGCCTTCTGACTTGAGCAGATAAGCCACTTTGTCGACACCATAACCTTTGGCAATGGAGCTGAGATCCACAAAGACGTCTTTGGTTCGGGTCAGCTTATCGTTTCGGGTATCTGCGATAACCGCCTGATAACCCACTTTGGCTTGAGCTGCAGCAATCTCTTCATCAGAAGGCAGCTCAGCTGGATAATTATTTATCATCCATTGTACAAACTCCGGGGCTTTTTTATCATCGGAACCGGACGATTCTTTTTTACTTTGTGAGGCTTGCCTGCTGGCATCAGAAGGCCCAAAACCCCACAGATTTACCAGAGGGCCTACAGTCACATCGTAGGCACCATCCGACATACGGGAAACCACCAGACTTCTCTCGACAAGGTCCACCAGCTCACCGGAAGCCTTGAATGGCTTCCCGATTTCAGCGCGGTTGAATTGCATCAGCTCGGAATCTTCACGGTAAGTTGACATGCTGTCGTTGATCGCTTCCAGGAGTGTGTCAACCTGCTTTTTAACCCTGTCTGCCGAATGGGAAAAAGGCGTTGAAACGTAAGTAATACTGTAGGTAGTGCCCATGGTTTCACCCTTTATATGCTTCAGGGTAGGACGCAAAGACAGCGCATAAAAGCCAGCAGCCAGAAGAATTAAGCCGATCAACAGTGACCGCTTATAGGATTTGGACAACAACCTGTTTTCTCCCGTAGAAGCTGGAAATGCCATTCTGACACTTCCAGAGTTCGTTCAAGGGGGCGCAGTGTACCACCGGGAACGGTGAATCGTCATCCGTACAGAGCACCAGTGAGTTTTCTTATCTGATAAGACCACCAATTTTGAGTACTGTGCAAGCCGGAGCAGACCTGAATGCTATTCTTCAGACCACCCTCAGGTGTCTTTCCGGTCGAGTTAATGATCTTTTGCCAGGTCGGCCAGATAAAAACACTCTCTGGCCCGGAAGCCCCTGCTATTTTTGATACGATCGAATAGTCGGTCCGTCAGCCCAGGTAGCATGAGTACCACTACTGATACGGTGCGGAAGCAGAATGCGGCACAGGGCTCCTGCTTCTATATCTTTGGCATCAATCAACACACATTCCGAACGGTTTTCATTCATGTCGGTAATAAATGTCACCAGGTAACCGTCATCTTCATCTTTAGCGTTGATACGCGGTACAAAAGGGGCTTCACTGCCAAAGCGTTGTTTGCCGAAGGGCAGGCTCCAGGACTCACCGGTCTGCGTATCATGTTTGACCATGCCTGAGAACAAAAACATATTGGGTTCACCCCAAACGGAATACACGTATCGAGATTTCTGGCCGGCGTATTGTTGATTAAATGTACCAAATTCCAGGTCCCTGTCATCCAACCTACCCTCAACAACCTCACCTGTTACCAGATTAAATCGCCAACGATACAGCTTCGGCTGAAGATGGTTCAGAGCCAGCTGAGCCATCAGTTTGCCAGCGCCTTTCGACAAGCCAGGGAGGGGGGCCGGATCGGGGTTTTCCTGAAAATATCCTTCCAGAACAACTTCATCACCCCCCTCGTAGGCATTAAGCCAGTGCAGTACATAAGTCGGCTTCGCCTCAAACTGAACAATGTCTTTCTCGGTACCGAACCTGGGGATGATAGAAAATCGCGTAGGCAGCTCAGGGTAATAGCAGGGGAAGTAAATATTGTCCTCCAGCAGCTTGGGATCCCAAAACAGCGGCAGGTCGGCAAAAATCGAGTAGTTTTTAGAGAACGCCATGTCGTGGGGCAAGCGGGGACCAGGCAGCGGCACCGGCGTGTAGTGTACCAACTTGCCGACACGATTAATGACTCCATAGTGTTGATAAGGAGGATACCTGGAATAATTGAAGAACAGCATCTCACCGGTATTTTCATCGACTTTCGGATGGGCGGATATCCCATCGATGGGCGCCCAGCTAACAGTGCCTGACTGGTTCAGGGTATAGGGGTCCAGCTGATATCCATCACCGCATTGCCAAAATGTAGAAATTATCTTGCCTGCATGAACCACCACGTCCGTTGATGAACCATCTTTCAAACTGCCCTGAGCGCCTATCCCCGGGCGCTTGGACATCTTATGGTCGTTGACGAAACCAGCCCACAGCGCTTCTCCGGCCTCTTGCTCGGCCAAAAAACCCTTAGTACGAACAAAGCGGTTACTGTATTCAGCCTTTCCATCGCGAATTGACACCGCATGAATCATACCGTCAGCATCAAAAGGGTGGTAATGACCTATGGGTTCCTGCACAGGATTTTCGGTATTTCTTACATACACGCCGTCAATATCGGTCGGTATTTCCCCAATTACCTCCATATCACTGGCGGTGTATTCCGTGAAATTGGGAGTCCAGGCACCACTCAGATAGGGGTGTGAACTGGGTTTCAGGCTGTGTTTGACCTCATTCTTATGGGTAATCTGCATCATTTACCCCCTCTTCTCTGCTAGTGAAATGCGGGGTTTTGCGACACCCTCTAAACGACGGGGACTCCTGCAGCCAGACGGTCATGCCCGACCGCAGTGTATCCCTTACCCAATATCGGGATACACCTTATTCGACAATCTGCTCTACCCTTCGGATTGCTAAAAAACACGGGCAAAAAGCGGAAGGTATTTTACTTTTCCTGTCAGGTAGCGTAATTGCTAAAAACGCCTGACGGAAATTAAAATAGCACAAGAGGCTTGCTCTGCAGGCCGAGCTTACATCCCCGGACTCAAAGAGGGTGTCGCAAAACTCCAACAGCTCGTTCCCATGCTCTGAGGTCGTCATTCCCGCGAAGGCGGGAATCCAGCGCCAACGGTGGATCTCTGCCTTCCCGGGGATGACAAGGCCAGGGGGGCACCGGGCAATATGGTTCTGGTGGTGAGTCAGTGTGGATTCCCGCCTTCGCGGGAATGACGTGAATGAGAGCCGGGAATGTCGTGAGTCAACTCGTTCCCACGCTGGGGAGAGTTTTGCGACACCCTCTCAAAGAACGGGGTTTACGCTCATTCGATAAATAAAAAATGTAACCGCGCAGGAACTCAGTTTCTAAGCGCAAAGCGTGGCGACGCCTGGCTTTCAGGTGAATGCTGCAAAATTACTGCCCGCGTACAATAAACCAGTCCGTAAGGTAATTGACCTGGGGCTTTCACAGTCCTTGTTGCGCCAGTGTAATAAAGAGTTTTCAACAGTCTGGATAGCAATAGGACCTGTGCCAAACTTACCGATGCAGAAACCGGAGCCTATGTAGGTCATGGAATGAATCCACTCTTGTGTAAAGGTATCTGCCAAGTTTAGATAGCTGAATGGCTTAACTGTTTTTATATCAGTGACTATTGCTTCGTTGTAACAGGTTATAACGTTTTTAATAGAGAATTTTTTTACTCCGCAGTGCAAGAAATGTTCGAACTGATGACATGATGGAAGCTGATCCTTATCGTCTTCGCAAGTCGTACAGTAATTGGCCCCTTGTGAAATCCACTGGACAAATCGTTTTCCCCAGAGAGCTGGAGGGTGATATTCACACTCAATGTCATCCTGCTCTTTGACAACAAAAGAAATATCGTCATCTTTGTCTTGAAAAAGTGATCTTATGTACTCATGAGCGCCCTCATCACAAAATGAGCCATAAGCTCTCCCTCCGATTTCAAAGCTATGGATGGTTGTTTTGTTGGTAATAGAGGGATTTATTAATGACTGATGTGTCTGTATAAACGAATCCTTTATATAAACCCTGACAGTTTTTGCATGGCCTGTTTTTTTACCGTCAAATGAGGTGTTGCTGTTTTCCTCTGGACTATTGTTCACGGTTTTTTCGGGGCGAAACACAGTGTTTGCGGTAGATGATATGTTCATCATATTTCCTGTTTTTTTGCGCAAGTACGACTGCATTGCCAATTGGCCACAAGAACACGCCCCCAGCCTTGTTAGAGTTCATCCCTTAAATCAGGGAGGTTAGGATCAACAACGCCTTTCTCATCCACCACCCGGGTAGTAAAAGAATGAAAGTAGTTTAATCCGCTTAATGGATAGCTCAGCCCCTCCAGCTTGTCGGGCCGGGTGTAGTTCGCAGAAGCTTTTTCCCACTGGCATTGTCTGGGCTCTATCCAGGCACCTTTTTTCCAGGCTTCTGCGGATGTCAGACCGGTATCGCATTGATAGACGTATTGACCAAAACCTTCAAAGTCCGCTTCTGCAGAATAGATAATGCCCTTTTTCATGCTGATCATATGATGATGCGCATAACGTTTCTTCGTCTCTTTAGTGGCTGGCAATAGATCAGATTTATCCTGAAAGTCGTGGGTCACTCTGAATGTTTTGGAATAACCATCTTCAAGCAGCGGCGGTTCTTTGCCATCCAATATTTTTGAACTCACTGTTTTTCCCCAAGCTCCAATATAAGCCATGCTGACTGGTTCTACGGGGTATCGAACAACCACCAGCTGGTGGTGCTTGCCTCTGAGCACCATTGAGCGGGTATAAGGGTCAACATTAAGGCCACTGAAGTCTCCTCTTAAAGAAGAGATCTCACCCACTATGTGTATATCTAATACATCACTGGTTGTATAGCGGGTTTCGCCGAACTGTACCAGACCATCGCCTTTCGCATTAATCGGTTCATCCTCTATATCATACCAACGGCTGTCAGGCTCTCCACCGATGAGGGCAAGACTTTGCAGGAGAGCTCTGGCGTAATGACTCTGCGGTTTCTTCAGATTTCTTTGCATCACACCCAGCACATGGAAAGTTCCTTCTTTATCCTGGTAAATATCTAAACCGGTCATGGGTTTGGAGTGATCAACCCCCACCCGGGCATCTCCCATGGGTAGATAGGTTTCGTCTATCCAGCCCGGAACCGTCACCAGTTGCTTCTTGTCGATGTCGATGATAAACAGATGTCCATGCTGGGCGGCAAACAACCAGTTTTTCTTATAGCGCTGATTAAATTCAGCATTATGCGCCAGATAAACAGGCGAATTGGCATAGGGTAAGTTGAAGAAACCAAGATTTGGTGATGGAGAATCGATTGAGAAAAGCTCCTCTGTGTCGCCCCCAACAAATACCAAACCATTGGAACAACCAAAAGCAAAGCGATTATTTCCCAGAGGCTTATGGAATGAGCTCAGACTGTGATGATGAGCCATGGTTTTTCCGGTTAGAGGAATATTGGTAAATTCATTCATCAGACAACCGGGAAGGTTACCATTAAAAACCGTTTTCCAGACTTTGCTGCCAGGCCTGCTTTCGATAACAACTGCGTTACCGTCACTATTGACGGCGCCAAGCTGAAATACCGGGGTTTCCTCAGCATGTGAATTCAGTGACGATACCAGCGTGACAGATGACAACAACAGGGCTTTAAGTGTCCGAATCATAGAAACCTCCTTATCAGTGCGATGAATGCAACCAGGATTTAATGGCTTTAGAAGTTAGACTCAGTAAATTGCAGAGAGTTCAATGAAACGAACAAGTTTAGACAAGTGGGCTGTTTACGCCATTCAATAGAAGAGGCAGGTCACTCAGGCAGTCACCCAGAGAATAACGGCATCCTCCTCACTGAGTGAAATCAGTGCATGACCCATTTCTGCGTCGTAATAGGTGCTGTCACCCTCATTGAGCTCTACCGGTTGATAAAACTCTGTATAAAGCATGATTTTGCCACTGAGAACCAGCAAAAATTCTTCACCCTCATGCCTCACCCAATCCTGATAATCCTCAAATGAGCGGGCACAAACCGTCGTTTTGAAGGGCACCATCTTCTTGCCCGACAACTCAGTCGCCAGCAGCTCATGTTCATAGGTGGTGGTGGGATGTGGGCGCCCCTGCCCCTTTCGGGTAATGTCCCGACGCCCGCTGGCGGCCTTCTTTTCCGCAGGTTGGGTGAACAACTGGGGGATATCAATACCCAGTCCCCTTACCAGTTTGGTCACAGCGGTGAAGGTGGGCGATATCTGCTCATTTTCTATTTTGGAGAGGGTTGATCGGGCCAGGCCGGTTTTCTGGCTGGCTTCTTCCAGTGTCAGATTGAGGCTCAGACGGATTTCCCGGACTCGCTGTCCCAGTTGCAAAGGCTCAACAGCAGCCTCCCTGTTACTGCGGGAGATGATGACCGACTGCTTTTCCTGCTCCAGAAAGTGCGCTTGCTCTGATATTTCCTGTTCTGACATTTATAGTTATCTCTACTTCCAGACGTACTCGATACTATATAAGCTTCCCGTAAAAAGAAATAAGCTTCCCGTAAAAAGAAATAAGCTTCCCGTAAAAAGAAATAAGCTTCCCGGAAATTAAATTTCTCCAAAAATCTGCCAAAGAACATTCAGCGTTGTATTTGCTCAATTATTTCATTAAGTTAGGCGTACCGTCAGGATAAGAAACTTTAGCACTAAAGGTCTCGTCCTGACCCTGATCATATGACTGAACGGACACCCTTTAGTGTCGTATAACAAAGACCTGAGAATAATAACAGAACATCAAATAGCGTGGAGTAAAGTTTCATAATGGAAACACTGACCGAAATCATCGGCGCCATTAATGGCGTCGTATGGGGGCCCATGATGCTGGTTCTCATGCTGGGGGTAGGACTATTCCTGATGCTGGGCCTGCGGCTGATGCCCATCCTGAAGCTGGGCACCGGCTTTAAGCTCCTCTGGCAAGGCCGCAGCGCCGGGGCCGGCGACTCCGGTGAAATCCCTCCCTTCCAGGCTCTGATGACCGCCCTTTCTGCCACCATCGGTACCGGTAATATTGCCGGTGTTGCAACTGCCGTCTTCATGGGGGGCCCCGGTGCGTTGTTCTGGATGTGGTGTACTGCCCTGGTCGGTATGGCTACCAAATTCTCGGAAGCCGTATTGGCCGTAAAATACCGTGAAGTCGACGAAAACGGCAGGCACTACGGTGGCCCAATGTACTACATCAAGAATGGTCTGGGTTCACGCTGGGCATGGCTGGGTACAGCCTTCGCTATTTTCGGTGCGATTGCCGGCTTCGGCATCGGCAACACCGTTCAGTCCAACTCGGTAGCTGACGTTCTGCAAAGTAACTTCAACCTGCCTCCCTTAGTGACCGGTTTTGTTCTGATGTTCCTGGTGGGTGCTGTACTGATTGGCGGCATCCGTAGAATTGGCGCCGTGGCCAGCACTCTGGTTCCCCTGATGGCCATTGCCTACCTGGTCGCTGGTCTTGTTGTTCTGGCTATTAATGCTGAGCAAATTCCTGCCGCCCTGAGCCTGGTCTTCACTCACGCCTTTACGCCTACCGCGGCTACCGGTGGTTTTGCTGGCGCTGCGGTATGGGCTGCTATCCGCTTTGGTGTCGCTCGAGGTGTTTTCTCTAACGAAGCCGGTCTGGGTTCTGCACCTATCGCTCACGCGGCAGCAAAAACCAACGATCCCGTTCGTCAGGGTCTGATTGCCATGCTCGGTACTTTCCTGGACACCATCATCGTCTGCTCCATCACCGGCCTGGTCATCATTACTTCCGGTGCCTGGACCTCAGGTGCGACCGGTGCCGCATTGACTTCTGCCGCATTTGCTGACGCACTGCCGGGTGTCGGTAACTATGTAGTTGCGATTTCTCTGGCTATCTTCGCCTTTACAACCATTCTGGGCTGGAGCTTCTACGGCGAGCGTTGCGTAGTATTCCTGATGGGCCCAAGAGCTGTGAAAGCCTATCGCTTCCTTTGGATTGTCGCGGTTCCTGTGGGCGCTACTGTGAGCCTGGATTTCATCTGGCTTGTAGCTGACACTATGAACGCTATGATGGCTATTCCCAACCTGATTGCCCTGGCGCTGCTGAGCCCCGTTGTATTCAAGCTGGTGCGTGAATACTTCGGCAAGCAATCTGAAGCATCAGAGGCAGTCACTGAGTAAACAGGCCTCTAACCAGATCTAATGAAGGTGCAAACAGATCTACCCTCTGTTTGCACCTCTCTTCCTCACCCTCTCATCATTAAGTACTTCACTCCTTACCCAAACCCTGACAAATATTCAGAGAGCCATAAAAAAGCGCTACCCGCCAGCTCTGTCACTGCTACTATTCCAGAAACCTGTCGTTTCACTTACCGGTCAGGAGTCTTTTTTATGGCCAGTAAAGATATCAGGAACCATCGAATGTCTGACGAGGTTTATCAGGAGAACTTTTCTGATATCAAGCCTCCGTTATCGTGCCATCAGGCCAATATAGAAGCCAGTCGTTGCCTGTATTGTCATGATGCCCCCTGCATTTCTGCCTGCCCGACAGGTATAAATATTCCCTCGTTTATACACCGAATCGCTGATCATAATGAAGACGGCGCCGCCAGGGTTATTCTGGAAGAAAACATTCTGGGGGGGAGCTGTGCCCGGGTCTGTCCAACAGAAGTCCTTTGTGAGCAGGCTTGCGTTCGAAATCACTCGCCAGAATGTAAACCGGTGATGATTGGTCGTTTACAGAGGTACGCTATTGACCACCGACAGAAAGCTGCTCACCCATTCACACGTGCACAGAAAACAGGCCGAAACGTCGCAGTTGTGGGTGCGGGTCCTGCCGGCCTGGCCTGTGCACACAAATTAGCCAGACTGGGTCATGACATCACCCTGTTCGATGCCCGGAGCAAACCCGGCGGGCTCAACGAATACGGCATAGCCGCCTACAAACTGGTGGAGGATTATGCCCAGGAGGAAATCCGGTTCATTTTCGAAATCGGCGGCATAAACCTTGAGACAGGGAGCAGAATCGACCTTGAGCAACAGCTTGCCGACCTGACCATTCAGTTTGATGCCGTCTTTCTTGGCATTGGACTGGGGTCTGCGAAAGCCATTGGACTGCCCGCTGAGCAATCTGCAGGGATTCAAGAAGCACTGGACGGCATCAAAAGGATTCGTCAAACCAAAAACCTCGCAGAACTGCCGGTGGCTTCAAAGGTAGTTGTGATCGGCGGCGGTAATACGGCCATTGATGTGGCCTGCCAAATGCGCCGACTGGGAGCCGATGAAGTGACGATCGCTTATCGAAGAGGTCTTCAACAGATGTCAGCCACTCATCATGAGCAATCATTCGCAAAAGAAAACGGCGTTGGCATTATTCCCTGGTTGAAACCCAAAAGTTTTGAGACAAAAGCCGGGCAATTGCATGGCGTTCGTTTTGTAAAAACCACTCAGGACTCTGCTGGCCAACTGATTGAAACCGGCGAGCTGAGAGTGATTCCCGCTGACCGGGTTTACAAGGCCATTGGCCAGACAATAACAGCAGAGTGCTTTTCTTCCGGAAAGCTTGTCAGAAGTCAGAACGGAAAAATCAAAGTGGACGATCAATTGAGGACCTCTATAGGCAGTGTCTGGGCAGGAGGCGACTGTGTCGATAAAGGGGAAGATCTCACAGTCCATGCAGTCCAGCATGGCAAACTGGCTGCTGAAGATATCAACCGGTTTCTGCAACCGCTCGAAGTATAGGTAGTAAAAGGTGATGGCAGACCTTAGCACCGGCTTTCTCGGGATTCGCTCCCCCAATCCATTCTGGCTAGCCTCAGCACCGCCCACAGATAAGGCGTACAACGTTTACCGGGCATTTTCTGCAGGCTGGGGTGGTGCCGTATGGAAAACTCTGGGTGAAGATCCGGCGCCGGCCAATGTTTGCTCGAGGTACTCCGCCCACCGGGATACTCATGGGCGGATTCTGGGCATCAATAACATTGAGCTGATTTCTGATCGCCCGTTACAAATCAATCTGGATGAAATCAAACAGACTAAAAAAGACTGGCCCGACCGGGCTTTAATTGTCTCTTTGATGGTGCCCTGTGAAGAAGAAAGCTGGCAACGTATTCTCAATCAGGTTGAGGCAACTGGCTGTGACGGCGTCGAACTCAATTTTGGTTGCCCCCATGGCATGCCGGAGCTCGGTATGGGAGCGGCGGTAGGGCAAGTCCCCGAACTCATTACCAAAGTCACCGGATGGTGTAAACAACATACACGCCTGCCGGTTATCGTTAAGCTGACGCCCAATGTCACCGATATTGTCCAGACAGCCAGTGCCGCTCTCGCAGGTGGAGCAGATGCGGTCTCGCTGATCAATACCATTAACTCCATTACCAGCGTCAATCTCGATACCATGGTCGGCTGCCCAGCCGTCGGCAATTATTACACCAGCGGTGGTTATAGCGGCGAGGCCGTCAAACCTGTTGCCCTGAATATGGTGGGACAACTGGCACGACACGATGAAACAGCCAAACTCACGATATCCGCTATGGGCGGAATCACGACCTGGCGGGATGCTGCAGAATATCTGTCACTGGGGGCAACAACCCTGCAAGTCTGCACAGCGGTGATGCTGAATGGATTTAAAATCATTGATGAACTGGTTGACGGACTCTCAAGATGGATGGATCAGAAAGGTTACCGGGTACTTTCTGAGTTTCGTGGGGCTGCGGTTGCCAGCCTTACTGACTGGAACAGACTGGATCTGACCTACAAAAGTGTTGCTCATATTAACCAGAGTCATTGTATCCAGTGTGGCCGTTGTTTTGCGGCCTGCGAAGATACTGAACATCAGGCCATAGCCTTGCAAACATCTGATGATGGAAAAGACCGGACGTTTGAAGTCATTCCGGGGGAGTGCGTCGGTTGCAACCTTTGTCAGATCACCTGTCCCGTTGAGGGGTGCATCACGATGATCAGTCTTCCTGGCTCAAATCCAGAGCTGTAGGTCATTTGAGCCTGTTGGATTTATTGCGTTCCGGCATTGTGTACAATTCTCCATATATCCATAAACACATCACTGTCGCCTCCTGAATCATCTTCATATTTTCCATATCTCTCTTCTGCTATTTTTATGGCAGGTCTGGGGTCTGCTCCATGATCTAAAAGGCATCTGGCGATTTTATAAAACTCTTTCAAATCCTCATCATTTAATAAACAGTCTGAAATACGAAACATGACTAATCTTAAAGGCGTAATCGGTTGTATAAACCCGTTAGGATCATCCTGATCTGTGGACTGCCTATAACTTGGATCAGCTCCTCTGTTCAAACAGTCTTCAACTCTTTCAAAATCGTGGTAACTTACCGCCTCCATTAATTCTTCGTCAACGGCTCTCTTCTGACTTGCTATTACTACCAAGCCTGGATCCGAGGTCAGTAATCCTGTGTCAGAACTGCTCATTGCAATATGTGTAGTCGCGGATGCTACCGGAAACCCTGAATTATATGTTGCTAAAGAATGATCATTTGATGAAGTTGTTTCTGTGCTACCAGCAGTGGTGCTTTCAGCATAACTGCCTGTATTCGATGGGGCCAACCTGACCGTAAAGGTAAACGAACTGTCATCTTCACTACTGCTATATGGCTTGCTTGAACTCGGCATGATCCTCGAGCGATCAAGCCCAGCACCTAAAAATAAAGCACCCGTCCATAACCTTCCAGCCATCGTTGGAGTTGGAGGCAACGACGAATCGAAATCCTGAGTAAAGCCTGACTGTATAGTTAAAGTAGACAGCAAAGGCAATAGATATGAAGCGGAGTATTTCATAATGACGAAATTCCTCTCAAAAGCTACAACCTCTGTAGCCAGAACGAAGCCAAACTTTCAATATTAATCAAAACTCAGGATTTTTCTATTTAACAACTCGTTCCCACGCTCTGAGGGTGTCGCAAAACTCCAACAGCTCGTTCCCATGCTCTGAGTTCGTCATTCCCGCGAAGGCGGGAATCCAGCGCCAACGGTGGATCTCTGCCTTCTCGGGGATGACAAGGCCAGGGGAGCACCGGGCAGTATGGTTCTGGTGGTGAGTCAGTGTGGATTCCCGCCTTCGCGGGAATGACGAGAATGAAATCGGGAATGACGGGGGTGAAGGCGGGAACCAGAGTTTTGCGACAGCCTCGCTCTGCGTGGGAATGCATACCTCCCCTGATGTTGGAGTTTTACGACAGCCTCAAAGGCGGGAATCATTCAGATTGAGTTAATAAGCTTGCAGTTGTAACTGCTGCCGAGCACCCACTCTCCCATTAACAAAGTTGTCAGATTTACTGTCAGAAACGGAACATTCCATTGTGGAGACTGTCTAGGTTTTATGGGTCATAAATAGACAGGGTCAGCAACAATGAATATATCTTCTACTCCGAGTACTTCCTCATTGAATCTTGTGTCGACAAAAGACGCTGAGGGCACTAAGGATGAAACTGATAAGGCTGGTACAAAATGCAGTATTGTGGCACTGGATCATTGTTATGCCAGACTTTCGCAGGAGCTTACTGATACTCCAACGACCACAGAAGAAATGCCTGTTCTGGAAAGGGTGGCAACTTCTTACGTCACCCCGGAGCCTCCTGCAAAAAAAATATCGATTTGCCCGCAGAATTTTTCATTGACAGGCAAGAGCCTGTCGAGTTGGAGCTCCATCACTGCCTGCCAGCTTGATCAAGTTGTTCAGGTAGCTTGTGTCGTGGAAGTCGAAACAGCAGTCAGGAGCAAGAAGTCAGGGGATAAAAAAGCAAGATCACCTGAAAAAAGAAGGCTGGAGAACAAGGAGGCTGCCCGAAGAACCAGACAAAAGGTACAAACTCGTTTCGCATACCTGCAAGAAGAAGTGGAAAACCTCAAAATGGAGAATTTGTACCTGCAGGTTAAGAACACTGAAATGGCAGAGCACATTTCCAACACGGAGGCAGAAAATAAGATTTTAAGAGGAGTATTGCCAGGGGAGAGATTTGTACCTGTTGCTGCCACTTATAAATTGGATTCTAACAAAATGGGCGATCTGGAGGATGAAGACGAGTGCGCAAAGCAAATACCGCCAAAGAAGGAATTTGAATCTGTTCCTGATTACTTCGAACTGGATGATCAAGCAATATTTGATAGCGATGATGATGCCAGCTAAGGACTCAGCCATACGAAATATTCGATTCCCAATGGCTGAGTGCTTAGTCTCAACTACCAGATGAAGTGACATTAAGTGGTGCGAGCGTGAACGAATGAGTTCATACAGAAGTGGACAGGACAGCAGTACTGCTACCATTACCTTCCCCGGACTCTTGTAACTTATTGATTTTTATTTATTTTTACCCGCTTGGTTTCCTATAGGAAACAAATGGGTTGATGTGAAACCTCCAGATTTGCTACTCTGCCAACTCTCTGAATGTATGTTGAATTGTTTTAATCGTTTGATTCAGGGAACTTATCGAGGAAAAACGTTGGTCTCTTTCAGACCAGAATCGTTAGTCCGATAAAAATCTAAAATACAAAAGGTTTTTATGAGATAAGAATACAGAGGGAGCAGATCATGGGACTGAGCATTTTCGACCTTTTTAAAATTGGCATCGGGCCTTCATCCTCACATACCGTGGGCCCCATGGTGGCTGCCAACCGTTTTCTGGATGAACTCCAGGCCAACCAGCACTTCGAGCAGACACAGCGTATTAAGGCCGACCTCTATGGCTCACTGGCCATGACCGGAGAAGGACACGCCACAGATGTTGCCGTCCTTCTGGGACTCCTGGGCGAACAGCCTGACAGCGTAAGTCCTGACAAAGTGCCTGAATACGTCTCTGATATTAAGAACAACGATCGACTCAAGCTGGGTGGAATCAGGACTATAACCTTTCATTTCGATACTGATCTGCAATTTCATTTTGGAAGCTCCCTGCCCAGTCACCCCAATGGCATGTCACTAACGGCTCTGGATGCCAATGGGCAAGTCCTTTACAAGAACCAATATTACTCGGTGGGTGGCGGTTTTGTTCTCAACGAGCAGGAAGCCTCTTCCAATCTATCCACCAACCTTCAAGCTGCCCCCATCCCCTACCCTTTTGAAAAAGGTCAGGACTTACTGGACCACGGCAAAAACAGTGGTTTATCCATTGCCGAGCTGGTGCTTGAAAACGAAAAACATCTGGGTCGCAGCCAAGACATTCCCAAGGATCTGATGGCCATCTGGCAGGTGATGGATCAATGCATCCAGCGCGGTTGCGAGCAAACCGGAAAACTGCCCGGCGGATTGGATGTTGACCGCCGTGCCAGTGATATTCACAAGCGCCTGATCAACAAGCCAAAAGAGCAATGGGATGACCTGCAAAGCATGGACTGGGTAAGTCTTTTTGCCCTGGCCGTGAATGAAGAAAATGCAGCAGGGGGGCGGGTCGTCACCGCACCGACTAATGGTGCTGCCGGTGTCATACCCGCGGTTCTTGCTTATTATGATCGCTTTGTTCCCGGCAACTCCGAACAGGGTATTCAGACATTTCTGGCTACCGCTGCCGCCATAGGTATGCTGTACAAAAAAAACGCCTCTATTTCAGCCGCTGAAGTGGGCTGTCAGGGCGAGATCGGGGTAGCCTGCTCCATGGCAGCAGGAGCACTCTGTGCCGTTTTGGGTGGCACCAATGAACAGATAGAAAATGCGGCAGAAATCGGCATGGAACATAACCTTGGGCTGACCTGTGACCCGGTTGCAGGTCTGGTTCAGGTGCCATGCATAGAAAGAAATACTATGGGTGCAGTCAAAGCCATTAATGCGGCACGACTCGCCTTACAGGGTACCGGCCAGCATCGGGTCTCACTGGACAGCGTGATAGAAACCATGCACCAGACTGGCCTGGACATGCAGGATAAGTACAAAGAAACCGCCACCGGCGGACTGGCAGTCAATGTTGTCGTGTGCTGAGACTCGTGACAGATGCCAATAAAAGCAAAAATAATCAGCACAAATACCCGGAATGCTCCGTATAACTCAGAGCATCCCCATGGGAGCATGGGCCAAGACCCATGGTTCAGGTGTTTTTAGACCATCATAGGGCTGTCCCATCCACCGACAGCCGTCAGAGAAAGGTAGAAACATGGCTGTTGATAAACAGGCACTCAGCGCTCTGGAACAGAGCAACGCATTTACCGGCCGTCACATTGGCCCGGATCAGGCTCAGCAACAGGCAATGCTGTCCGAACTGAAACTGGAGTCACTGTCTGATCTGATTGAACAGACCGTTCCCAAAGCTATTCGCCCAAACGTTACGTCAGGAGAGAGCACCCTGGCTGTAGCAGCGGGCAAGACGGAAGTTCAGGCGCTGGAATACCTGCGTTCACTGGCTGACCAGAACAAGGTGAACAAGTCCTACATTGGTATGGGCTACTACAACACCCATATTCCAAACGTGATCCTCAGAAACGTTCTGGAAAACCCCGGCTGGTACACTGCCTACACGCCTTATCAACCCGAAATCTCCCAGGGCCGTCTGGAAGCCTTGTTAAACTTCCAGCAAATGGTCATGGACCTGACCGGTATGGAAGTCGCCAATGCTTCTTTGCTGGACGAAGCTACCGCTGCTGCAGAAGCTATGGCACTTTGCTACAGATCCAGCCGCAGCAAGAACACGGTGTTCTTTGTTGCTGACGACGTCCACCCGCAAACCATCGACGTCATCAAGACCCGTGCTGAACACATGGGTATCCAGGTAGAAGTTGGCAACCCCATTACCGACCTGGAAAAACACGACATCTTCGGTGTCCAGCTGCAATACCCCGGCACTTACGGACAGATTACCGATGTCGCCAGCATCGTCACCAAAGCCAAAGAACAAAATGCCATGGTATCTGTCGCCACTGACCTGATGGCTCTGATGCTGTTGAAGTCACCCGGTGAGCTGGGGGCTGACATTGCTTTGGGCAGCAGCCAGCGTTTTGGTGTCCCTATGGGCTTTGGTGGTCCGCACGCCGCTTTCTTTGCCGCCAGCGAAAAACTGAAGCGCTCCCTTCCCGGCCGTATTATCGGTGTCTCCATCGACCGTCGTGGTAATCAGGCTTACCGTATGGCGATGCAGACCCGCGAGCAGCACATCCGTCGTGAAAAAGCGACGTCCAACATCTGTACTGCCCAGGCTTTGCTGGCCAATATTTCTGCATTCTATGCCGTTTATCACGGGCCAGAAGGTCTGAAGACCATTGCCGAGCGCATCCACCGCCTGACCACTATTCTGCATAAAGGCCTGACCACTCTGGGCGTTCAGTGCAATAACACTTTCTTCGACACCCTGACCCTGAAAGTGGGCAGCCAGCAGGAAGCGATCTATAACCGCGCTCTCGAAGCAGGCTGCAATCTGCGTCGCATCAGCTTCGATCAACTGGGTATCAGCATTGATGAGACCACAACAGCGGAAGACATCACGCAGCTGTTCAATGTCATTCTGGGGCAGGGTCAGGATCTGGATATTCAGACCATCGACAGTCAGATTGCAGTGTCCGGTCTCAAAGACGAGCATCGTCGTACTGATGCCGTACTGACTCATCCGACCTTCAACAGCTATCATTCCGAAACCGATATGATGCGCTACCTGAAGCGCCTGGAGAACAAGGATTACTCCCTGACCCACGGCATGATTCCTCTGGGCTCCTGCACCATGAAACTGAATGCCGCCGCTGAAATGATTCCGGTGTCCTGGCCTGAATTTGCCAACATCCACCCGTTTGCGCCCAGAGATCAGGTCAAGGGTTATATGACCATGATCAACGAACTGGAAGCGGCACTGGAAGAAATCACCGGTTACGACAAAATCTCCATGCAACCCAACTCCGGGGCCCAGGGAGAATACGCCGGTCTGCTGGCCATCCGTAACTATCAGGAAGCCAATAATCAGGCTCACAGAAATATCTGCCTGATCCCCTCTTCTGCTCACGGCACCAACCCAGCTTCTGCCGCTATGGTCGGCATGAAAGTGGTCGTCGTTGACTGTGACGAGAATGGTAATGTCGATGTTACGGATCTTCAGGCCAAAGCTGAACAGCACAGTGACAACCTGTCCTGCCTGATGGTTACCTACCCTTCCACCCACGGTGTTTATGAAGAAGAGATTCGCAACATCTGCGACATCGTTCACAAACACGGGGGTCAGGTCTACATGGATGGCGCCAACATGAACGCCCTGGTTGGTATCGCCAAACCCGGCAAGTTCGGCTCCGACGTTTCGCACCTGAACCTGCATAAAACCTTCGCTATTCCTCACGGCGGCGGTGGTCCCGGTATGGGCCCCATTGGTGTCAGAAGCCACCTGGCGCCTTACCTGCCCAACCACTGTGTCAGCCCGATTGAAGGCGATAACGAAGGCATGGGTGCAGTATCAGCAGCGCCATTTGGCAGCGCCTCCATCCTGCCCATCAGTTATCTGTACATTGTCATGTTGGGACAGCAGGGCCTTCAGCAATCCAGTGAAGTCGCCATTCTGAACGCTAACTACATGGCTGATAAGCTGGCTGCACATTACGACGTACTGTACCGTGGCCGCAACAACAAGGTGGCTCATGAGTGCATTATTGATATCCGTCCTATTAAGGAAGCCTGCGGCGTCACTGAAGAAGACATTGCCAAGCGCCTGATGGATTACGGTTTCCATGCACCGACCATGTCCTTCCCGGTTGCCGGCACTTTGATGATTGAGCCGACCGAATCCGAATCCAAAGACGAGATCGATCGTTTCGTGAGTGCCATGATTGCGATCCGCAAAGAAGTTCGCAAGGTACAGGAAGGCGAATGGCCTGCCGAAGACAACCCTCTGTGCAACGCTCCACACACCATGGAAGATCTGGTAGACAGCGAATGGAGCCATCCTTACAGCCGTGAAGAAGCCGTCTTCCCTCTGAAAGGCTCTATCGATGGCAAATACTGGCCCACTGCCAACCGTATCGATAATGTCTATGGCGATCGCAACTTTATCTGCTCCTGCCCGTCTATCGAAAGCTATCAAGAACAAGACTAAAGTCGTCTGAGAGCCAGCCTTGAACCGGGGAAACCACCTCCCCGGTTTTTACATTATTTTCAGGAAGTGTCCCTAATGACCGAACTCAAAAAAACACCTCTGCATGGCCTGCACCTGGAGCTGGGCGCGAAAATGGTTCCTTTCGCAGGCTTCGATATGCCGGTTCAGTACCCTCTGGGGGTTAAAGCCGAGCATCTGCATACCCGTGCACAGGCGGGTCTGTTTGATGTCTCCCACATGGGGCAGGTTCGTCTGACAGGCAATAATCCGGCCAGGGCTCTGGAAGCTCTGGTACCTGTCGACATTATTGATCTGCCTGAGCGCAAGCAGCGCTACGCTCTGTTCACCAATGAACAGGGGGGCGTGATGGACGACCTGATGGTGACCAACGAAGGTAATGACAGCCTGTACGTTGTAGTCAATGCCGCCTGCAAGGATCAGGACATTGCTCACATGAAGGCTCATCTGCCTGAGGATGTTAAGCTGGAGGTTCTGGATGACCGTGCTCTGGTCGCTATTCAGGGTCCTGAAGCGAAATCCGTTATGGCCCGCTTTGCGCCTGAAACAGAGAAGATGGTTTTCATGGACTCCGTTCACATGACCATTGAAGGCGTTGACGTTTACATCAGCCGCTCGGGTTACACCGGTGAAGATGGTTTTGAAATCTCAATCCCGGAAGCAGACGCTGACAAATTCTGTCGTATGCTGCTGGATCAGCCAGAAGTCGAGTTCATTGGTCTGGGTGCCCGCGACTCACTGCGTCTGGAAAGTGGTTTGTGCCTGTATGGTCACGATCTGGATACAGAAACTACCCCCATCGAAAGCAGCCTGATCTGGGCCATCAGCAAAAACCGTCGTAAGGATGGTGAGCGTGCTGGCGGCTTCCCCGGCGCAGACAAGATCCTGAGCCAGATTGAAAACAAGGACTTCACCCGCAAACGTGTTGGCTTGATCGGCAGCAGTCGCGCACCGGTTCGTGAAGGGACTGAAGTGGTCAATGCCGAAGGTGAAAAGATCGGTGTGGTGACTTCGGGAACCTTTGGACCCACTGTTGGTGCTCCGGTCGCTATGGCCTATGTTGCGACTGAATATGCCGCTCTGGAAACAGAAGTTTTCGCACAGGTACGTGGTAAGAAACTGCCTATGACTGTCAGTCGTATGCCGTTTATTGAACAGCGTTACTATCGCGGTTAACCCCCGCAAAAAAGCCCGGCTAACCGGGCTTTTTTTCGTTCATTGAAAACTGGTTTCTGCTTTGCCCACTTAAATAACCATTGGTGCAAAAGCAAAACCAAAGGCAACACAAAGTGCAATACAGACTGTGCCCGGCAGAAAGAATGGGTGGTTAAACACCAGTTTGCCGATACGGGTAGATCCTGTATCGTCCATTTCTACAGCTGCCAGCAGTGTTGGATAAGTAGGCAGAACAAACAGAGCGGATACCGCTGCGAAAGAAGCGATAGCGGTCACAGGATCAACCAGAGCCAGAGCAGCAGGCATCAAGGCTCGAGTGGTAGCAGCCTGAGAGTAAAGTAGCATAGAGGCGAAGAACAGTGTAACCGCCAGCAGCCATGGGTAGCTGTTCAGTACATTGCCCGCCAGAGCCTGGATAGAATCAATGTGTGCCCCCACAAACGTATTACCCAGCCAGGCAACACCCAGTACGCAGACGCAGGCACTCATACCGGACTTGAAGGTCTGGGCATTGAGGATATTGCCAGAATCAATCTTGCAGAAGATAGTAATCAGGCCAGCCGCAATCATCATAAATACCATGATGGCAGAGTCGCGGGGCAAAACAGGATTTTCAATCAGACCGACGTTACCGCTGATAGCTGTAGCGTATAGCACCACAGCCAAAATACTCAGAGTAAAAATACCAACAGACAGGCCAGCGCCTTTCCTGCCGCCCTGACGGGCTTTAGTCTCACGCAAAGTAATCAGACCAGCTTTCAGTCTTTCCTGATAGATAGAATCCTTGTCCAGATCCACACCCATGAAATTACAGATAACAGCGGTCAGCATAACCGCTGCATAAGTAGTAGGAATGCAGATGGCCAGCAGTTGCAGGTAATCAATGCCATAGGGCTCAAGAAAGCCACTAAACACGACCACTGCGGCAGAGACAGGTGACGCAGTAATGGCAATCTGGGAAGCAATCACAGCGATACTCAGTGGACGAGATGGACGGACACCGTTTTCTTTAGCCACTTCTGCAATCACCGGCAGAGTAGAGTAAGAAGTATGACCTGTACCTGCCAGCAGAGTCATAACGTAAGTGACAGTCGGTGCAAGAAAAGTAATATACTTTGGCTTACTGCGAAGGAGCTTCTCGGCCAGCTCAACCAGATAATCCAGACCCCCAGCCACCTGCATGGCTGCCACTGCACCGATCACCGACATAATGATCAGGATAACATCTATAGGTATTGCCCCGGGTTCAAGCCCCAGGCCCAGTGTCAATACCAGCACCCCCATACCACCGGCAAAACCAATCCCGATACTACCCAGCCGAGCCCCAAGAAAAATAGCCCCAAGTACAACCGCTAACTGAACCCAAAGCATGAAGAGATCCCCTCTATCGTAATAATGCTTCACCCAGGCAATAGCAATGTCATTGCCTGAAATAAACAACCTTAGCATTAACATATTAACTAGTTTTCAACAGAGAAATAATAAGTTTATATGCTAACTATTTTCGGATTTCCGAAACATCTTTCTACACTCTGCCTACGAATAAAACTCGACTTCCTGTTAAGTCTTTTCCCGTCATATCAGCACTTAGTCGTCAGATCTGCAAAAAAATAAATAGCAAGGCAAAATGCTTCAGTCGAAAAATAGCTGAGCGAAAGCTCAACAGATCATGAAATTTATGGGTCAACTGTGGGCCACTGCCACAGTTTTTGAAGATAATGCCTGATAGAACTCACCATCGACATAATTTAGGGCGGCAATGTCATCAGCAATTACTCTGCCTTAACCTACAAGTCGATGTTATATGGCTCGCGCCGGTAATGTGTTCTAGCCTTATGCCTTCGATTTTCATAATTTGAAGGTAAATAGATGAATTTACTGAAATATGTGTTCACATTTTTTATCTTATGTTACTCAATGCAGTTGTTGGCAAGAGACAGGGTGGCAAGGTACACCGATCCAGCAGAAGTAGTTCCTGAAGGGCAGCTTCCCTGGATTGTACAGCTAAATAATATTTTTGATCCCTGTTGTATAACAAGGTGTACCGCATTTTTGATCACTCAAAGACATGTTTTAAGTGCGGCTCACTGTTTCCTTTCTGAAAAAAAAGCATTAGATTCATATGTAGATTTCAAAAACATGGATAGCAAAAAAAGAATTAAAGTTAAAAGATTCATTCTTCATCCGGATCTTGAAATGCCAAAAACAGATATTGCAATTATGGAACTTTCAGAAGATGTCATTCTTGACAACCATCCCCTTCTTGATTTTTCAATATATAATTGTTCAAATCTAGCCAGTTTTATAAGAAACCCTTTTGCAGCAGGCTACCAGGGAACCTCAGTACTTAAAAAAGTGAGCTTATCATGGCTAACACGGCGGATGTGCCAACATAAGGATCTTAGATATATCTTAAACTATCCAGGGGATGGAAAAGGTGGAGATTCAGGCTCACCGCTATTTTATAAGTTTAATAATACTGAATATCTAATTGGTATACATTCAACCGGGTCTACTTACAATGGAAGCCCGATAATCTATACGCCAATATTCACTAACGCTGATTTTATAACCAAAAGCATTTACCTCAATTCATCAGCTAATCGAACATACTTTTATGATGCATTGACATCAAATGATTCTGAGTGGACTGATTTAGTTACTTCAACTGATCCGGCTACTTCAACTACCTCGACTGCTTCAACTACTTCAACTACTTCAACTACCTCGACTGCTTCAACTACTTCAACAACATCTATTACTTCTGCTAGTCGAATTTACACATTGATTATACCAATAGCTATTATTTTTTTTGCTGAGTGACGTGATTATCTCTTGAGATAGTCATGGGCAAAAAGTTTCTGAAGTTAACCGTCGGATATTGGCTCAATGATAAACCCAACAAAAAAACCGGTGAACTCTGAGAGTATCACCGGTTTTTTGTATCGAGAACAACTGAGCGCTCTCGAATAAACATCTGTGTCAGACTGCTGGATTAACCACCGAAGTTATTAACCACCAAAGTCGTCCAGCAGGATGTTTTCAGGTTCAACGCCCTGGTCTTCAAGCATCTTGATTACCGCCGCGTTCATCATGGGAGGACCACACATGTAGAACTCGCAGTCTTCAGGCGCAGCGTGTTCTTTCAGGTAGTTGTCGAACAACACCTGGTGGATAAAGCCGGTATCACCTTCCCAGTTATCTTCTGGCTGAGGGTCAGACAGCGCCAGATGCCAGGTGAAGTTAGGGTTATCTTCTGCCAGCTTGTCGAACTCGTCTACGTAGAATGCCTCACGCAGGGAGCGGGCACCGTACCAGAAAGAGATTTTACGGGTAGAAGAAAGACGCTTAAGCTGGTCGAAGATATGGGAACGCATGGGCGCCATACCTGCACCACCGCCGACAAAGACCATTTCGTTGTCGGTGTCTTTCGCGAAGAATTCACCGAAGGGTCCGTAAACGGTCATCTTATCACCCGGCTTCAGGTTAAAGACATAAGAAGACATCTTGCCCGGCTCAAAGTCAGTACCCGGAGGCGGTGAAGCGATACGGATATTGAATTTGAGGATACCTTTCTCTTCAGGGTAGTTAGCCATGGAGTAGGCACGGATGGTCTCTTCATCCACCTTGGAAACGTACTTCCACTGGTCAAACTTGTCCCAGTCGCCACGGTACTCATCCTGAATCTCGAAGTTCTTGTACTCAACCGTGTGAGCAGGCGCTTCCAGCTGCACATAACCACCGGCGCGGAAGTTAACGTCTTCGCCCTCTGGCAGCTTCAGAACCAGCTCTTTGATGAAGGTGGCAACGTTCTCGTTGGAAACAACTTCACACTCCCACTTCTTGACACCGAAGAGTTCTTCTTCAACTTCGATCTCCATGTCCTGCTTGACGTTCACCTGACAGGACAAGCGCCAGCCTTCCTTCTCTTCACGCTTGGTGAAGTGAGAGCGTTCGGTAGGCAACATCTCGCCGCCACCGTCGAGTACTTTACACTTGCACTGCGCACAGGTACCACCACCACCACAAGCAGAAGGCAGGAAGACGCCGGCACCTGACAGAGTCGTCAGAAGCTTGCCACCGGCCACCGTAGTGACCGCCTTATCGGGATCTTCGTTGATGTTGATGGTCACATCACCGGTGCTAACCAGTCTCGAGCGTGCCGCAAGGATGATCGCTACGAGCGTCAGCACTATGACGGAAAACATGACTACGCCATAAATTATGACTTGAGTATTTTCCATATTTACACGACCTCCTTACAGCTGTACGCCAGAGAATGACAGGAAGCCCAGTGACATCAGACCAACTGTTATGAAGGTGATGCCCAGGCCACGCAGGCCCGAAGGCACGTCACTGTACTTCAGCTTTTCACGGATACCGGCAAGGGCGGCGATTGCCAGAGCCCAGCCAACACCAGCCCCCAACCCATATACCGCAGACTCGCCCAGATTGTAGTCACGCTCAACCATGAACAGGGAAGCACCCATAATAGCGCAGTTCACGGTAATCAGCGGCAGGAATACACCCAGCGCGTTATAGAGAGACGGTACAAACTTATCCAGGAACATTTCCAGAATCTGGACCAGAGCAGCGATAACACCGATGTAGGTGATCAGACCCAGGAAGCTCAGATCGATACCGGGTGCCAGCGCGCCATCTTTCAGGATATTCTGATAAATCAGATTGTTAATGGGTACAGTAATGGTCAATACGGCCACTACAGCAACACCCAGACCCAGGGCTGTTTTAACCTGCTTGGACACCGCCAGGAAGGTACACATACCCAGGAAGAAAGCCAATGCCATGTTTTCCACGAACACTGCTTTCACAAAAAGTGAGATGAAATGTTCCATGGCTTAGTGGGCCTCGCTGAACTTGGTGTTAGGAGCCATTTTGAACTCGTTATCTTCAACCTGATCCGGCTTGCGGCTGCGAATCACCCAGATCAGCAGACCGATCAGGAAGAACGCGCTTGGCGCCAGCAGCATAAGCCCGTTAGGCTGGTACCAGCCACCGTTGTTAACAGTCTTCAGGATTTCAACACCGAACAGGTTACCGGCACCAAACAGTTCACGGAAGAATGCCACAATCAGCAGTACCGCACCGTAACCCAGACCGTTACCAATACCGTCCAGGAACGACAGCTTGGGACCGTTCTTCATAGCAAAGGCTTCGGCACGACCCATTACGATGCAGTTGGTGATGATCAGACCTACGAATACTGACAACTGCTTGGAGATGTCGTAAGCGTAGGCTTTCAGAATCTGATCCACCACGATTACCAAGGAAGCGATTACGGTCATCTGACAGATGATACGAATGCTGTTGGGAATGTAGTTACGAATCAGGGACACAGCCAGGTTAGAACAGGCGGTTACGCCAATTACCGCCATGGCCATTACCAGGCTGACCTGCATGCTGGTGGTCACCGCCAGTGCCGAGCAGATACCGAGAATCTGCAGGGTTATGGGGTTGTTGTTAACGACCGGTTCCAGCAGGATATCCTTAGTCTTCTCAGACATTATGCATCCCCCGCTTTCAAATTAGTAAGGAACGGTTTGAAGCCATCTTTACCCATCCAGAAATGAATCAGGTTGGTAACACCGTTACTGGTCAGAGTAGCGCCGGAAAGACCGTCGACCTTGTAAGGTGACCTGGGATCTGCACCGCCTTTTACCAGGCCTGCTTCCACTGCACCTTTATTGTCGTAGATCTTCTTGCCAGGCCATTTGTCCTTCCAGAGTGGGTTGTCCACCTCGCCACCCAGTCCCGGAGTTTCCTTCTGGTCGTAGAAACCGAACCCCTTAACGGTGTTCAGGTCGCTATCCAGAGCCATAAAACCGTACATGGTAGACCAAAGACCGTAGCCGTGTACGGGCAAAATGATGGTTTCCAGCTTGCCATTTTTCTCAACGATATAGACCTTGGCAATGTCAGCCTGACGCTTGATGCTGGCAATATCTTCAGCACCACTGAGGGCACGGGACTCATCAGGAATCTTGGCAGCAACACGCTGGTCGTAGTTGTCAGCGGTTTGACCTTCAGGCGTTTTCTCTACGAACTTGCCGGTTTTCAGATCAACCAGACGCGGCTGAACCTGCTTGTAGAGCTCTGCCACTTCGCTGTTGCTCAGCGCCTTGGCATCTTTGGTCAGACCAGAAATGCTCAGGATGTTGCGCTGAACGTCGAGTTCAACATTCTGGGTCTGCTGCGGCTTCAGGAAAACGGCTGCAGCAGATACCACAACGGAACACACCAGAGAGAGCAGAATCGTTACAAACAACGTTTTCTTGATACTATCGTTACCCATCAGGCACGAGCCTCCCTACGCTTGATGTTGGCTTCAACCACGAAGTGGTCAATCAGCGGCGCAAACAGGTTGGCGAACAGAATGGCCAACATCATACCCTCTGGATAAGCCGGGTTAACGGTACGGATCAGGATGACCATGACGCCAATCAGAATACCGTAATACCAGCGACCGGTATTGGTCATGGAAGCTGATACAGGGTCGGTTGTCATAAAGATCAGACCGAAAGCAAAGCCACCCATAACCAGGTGCCAGTACCATGGAGTACTGAACATCATGTTGGTTTCGGAACCAATCGTGTTAAACAGGGTTGCCGTTGCAATCATACCCAGCATGGTACCAGCAACAATTCTCCAGGAAGCAATACGGGTCGCCAGCAGCACAGCACCACCAATGAAGATCGCCAGAGTAGAGGTCTCACCGACAGAACCCTGGATGGTACCCAGGAAAGCGTCGAACCAGGTAATGCCATTGGAGACTACCTGATCTATGCCACCTTGCTGCGCCAGACTCAGGGCAGTCGCACCGGAGAAGCCATCTACAGCAGTCCAGACCAGGTCACCGGAAATCTGTGCAGGGTAAGCAAAGAAGAGGAACGCACGACCTGTCAGCGCCGGGTTAAGGAAGTTCTTGCCGGTACCACCAAACACTTCCTTACCGATGACAACACCGAAGGAAATACCCAGGGCTACCTGCCAAAGCGGAATGCTGGGAGGAACAATCAGGGCGAACAGGACAGAAGTGACAAAGAAACCTTCGTTGACTTCGTGACCACGAACGATAGCGAACAGTACTTCCCAGAAACCGCCGACCAGGAATGTCACGGCATATATAGGCAGGAAATAAACAGCGCCATAGATGAAATTATCCCACAGACTTGCCGGATCATGACCCGCCAGCAGGCTAATGAGGACACCGTGCCAGTCAGCAGGAGCAGCCAGACCACCGGCAATAGCTGTGTTGGCCTGAAAGCCGACATTCCACATACCAAAGAACATGGCCGGGAAGGTGCAGAGCCAAACCATGCCCATCATTCGCTTCAGGTCGATCGCATCGCGAACGTGAGCGGTATTATGGGTCTTGTTAGGGGCTGTATAGAGCAGAGTGTCTACTGCCTCATACAGTGCATACCACTTCTCGTGCTTGCCACCTTTGACAAAGTGGGGCTCGAGGGAGTTAAGGAGTTTTCTCAAAGCCATTTCTCAGCCCTCCAGCTCGATACGGGTCAGGTTGTCGCGCAGGATGGGACCGTATTCATACTTGCCGGCACACACGTATGTACACAGTGCCAGATCGTCTTCTTCCAGTTCCAGGGCGCCCAGTTTCTGGGCCATTTCCGTATCGCCAACCACAATCGCACGCAGCAATTGAGTCGCCAGGATATCCAGAGGCATGACTTTTTCATACTGTCCCACTGGTACCATGGCACGTTCACTACCGTTGGTGGTGGTTGTGAAGTTGAACAGTTTGCTTCTGCTCAAACCGGAAGTCAGAACGTTCAGGACTGAGTAACGGTTCACCGTAGGGTTTATCCACCCCATGAACAAACGCTCATTGCCTTCTTCCAGAACGGAAACCTGTGTGTGATAACGACCCAGGAATGCAAAAGAGCCTTTAGCAGTACGGCCACCAAACACAGAACCTGAGATAATACGGTTATCACCCTGTTTCAGTTCACCTGCAGCCAGTTCATCAGTACTGGCACCCAGACGGGTCCGCACCAGACGAGGCTTCTCAACCTGAGGGCCTGCCAGAGCTACAACTCGATCAGTAAAGAGTTTACCAGTGGTAAACAGTTTGCCTACGGCAATGACGTCCTGGTAGTTAATCTGCCAAACGGTCTTTCCAGCACTCACCGGATCCAGAAAGTGAATATGGGTACTGGGCTGTCCAGCCGGATGAGGCCCGTCAAACTCTTCTGCAGTAGCGATACCGGCCGGAATACGGGCACCGGGAGCTTTACACAGGAAGATTTTGCCACCGCTGAGTTTGCCGAGGATGTTGATGCCCTGCTCAAACGCTTCAGCATGTTCACTGATGATGACTTCAGGGTCAGCTGAGAGAGGATTGGTATCGATGGCAGTAACAAAAATGGAAACCGGGCGTGAACCCAAAGCTGGCACTTTGCTGAAGGGTCGGGTGCGAAGGGCAGTCCACAATCCGGATTCATTCAGTTGAGCTTCTACCTGATCAGCAGTCAGGGCTGACAGTGCTTCTGGCTTGTGTTCAGTAAACGAGACTTCATCGTCACCATCGACATCAATGACAACGGACTGAAGCACCCGCTTTTCACCACGGTTAATCGCAGCAACCACACCACCGGCAGGCGCAGTGTAGCGCACACCCGGTGTTTTCTTATCGGTAAAGAGCTCTTGCCCTTTTTTAACTCGATCCCCGACAGCAACGGCCATAGTAGGTTTCATACCTACATAATCAAAGCCAATCACGGCGACAGAGCGAACTGCTCGGCCATCGGATATGCTTTGATCAGGCGCCCCTGTAATCGGAAGATCCAGCCCCTGTTTGATTTTGATCATACCTTTCGCCTAATCAATCAATTTTCAGGTCCGGAATAAACCCGCCTCTCCGGTGATAACCGACAACTGACCAGAACAACCCCGAATACCCAGCTTCTTTCCAACGGAAAGTCAGAATTCAAGCTATGATATCTGCCTCAATCAGATACACAGCAGGGAGCCAGTCAGACCTGAGTCCGTCCTGCAGGCTCCCTGAAGAACGCACCCCGGTGGAATGCCCCCTGTTTGTCAGTATTCTGATCCAAGCAAAATGACGGTTAACATCCCCAAGCCTCATGCTGTCGAAAAGCGTGTCGGCCTCATGCCTGAAAGCATAAGTCCGAAAGGCTTCTGTCTGTGACTCGAGTACAATCGCACATCAATTCATCGTTATGTGGCCGCAGCGGCTCACCATAGAAAAAAATGGTTGCGCAATTATAAAGACAGTCTTCTGGATATGCCATAGGCGAATGATCGTGGAATCCCTTAATGTAGAAAGAAGTCACCATTATCTTCAAAGTGGAGATCGACTCAGTGAATATCCACTCATTGATCGCTATGGACAATCTGGAGTGTCGATTGGATGTCTGCATTTACAACCAGCACTCTCTTCAGCCGGAAGCAGCTTTGGAGAACAGCCGGAAAAAGTTTTCAGAAGTGACCTCCCCCAGTTTTTCCGGTGAGATACCTTTTAACTCTGCCACACATTTTGCGACATCAGGCAAATAACGAGGCTCATTGGGTCTGCCTCGATGAGGAACGGGTGCCAGGTAAGGGGAATCGGTTTCTATCAGCAGCCGATCAAGTGGCACTTTCTTAACAACCTCTCTTAATTCAGCCGCATTCCTGAAGGTTATGATGCCGGAAATAGAAATGAAGTAGTTCAGTTCCATCGCCTCTTTCGCCATCTCCCAGCTCTCTGTAAAGCAGTGCAGTACACCTGCTTTTTCCAGATCGCCATGCTGGCGAATCAACTCAAGGGTATCCTCCCTTGCGTCTCTGGTATGAACAATCATTGGAAGTTGTGACTGCTGAGCTGCCTGTAAATGAATTCTGAACCGTTCCTGCTGCTTTTCTTTATTGTCCGCCGAGTAATAATAATCAAGACCACTCTCACCCAGCGCAATCACTTTTGGGTGTGCCGCGTACTTTAACAGCGTTTGCAGATCCGGCTCGGCAGCCTCTTTTTCGAGAGGGTGTATTCCAACCGAGGCATACACATCCTGATATTTGTCAGCCAGACCAACCACAGCATCTGCATGCTCAAGATCAATCCCCACGCAAAGTATTCTTTCAACACCCGCCTGTCTTGCTGCATTGAGCGCTGCTTCCAGGTCACCGTTATAGCTGTCGAGCTTGAGACGGTCGAGATGGCAATGTGAATCAATCAACATATTCAGTCGTAAAAAATTTAATACTGTTCAGATAATCTATGAAGATAAAACCCCAGGCAACAAGACTGCTTGAGGTCAGAGCCTTACATGGTACTGGTTTCGCGATCGGACTTGAGCGCCCCCGCCAGATACATTTCTATTTTAGTTCTGACCGTGTCTGTCGCGTCGGTAAACTGAACACCTATCCCGGCCATTCGGGCAGAGCCCTGGGGGGTGATCCAGACCACTCTCCCGGGGACAGGTAATTTATCCGCTTCATCCATCAGAGTCAGACGAATAAAAACCTCATCTCCCAGTGAGTAACGCTTTGAGGTCGGAATAAACAATCCACCACCGGTTATAAAAGGCATATAGGATGAATAGAGAGAAGAGGAGTCTTTGATCGTCAAAGACAAAATGCCTGACATACCACCCTTTGCACGGTTCATCATTCTTCTCCAGTTGTTATGATTCTTCTTTTTCTCATGGCACAGACGGATTTTGAGCTTCTCTTTCAGTCAGTGTAACCCGTCCAACGCTGAGTTGACAGAGACTATTTTCGCAACAAAAACTCAGAACTGTGTGCACAAAAACATCTGATCGATAGTTCCTGTGGCATCGTCAGTGACGGCATGGAAGCTTGCAGGAGTATTGCCGATACAGGACATCAACACACTACCATCGAGAAGGTGATGGTCATGAGTCGTTAATGACCCCCCTGTCCGATGGTCTATCCTGCTATCTGGCATTGAATTCGTTATGGGCTGAACGCACCCATCTCTGGACAACTGATCGGACGGAAAAGCATCTGGTCGGCATTGCGGAAAGTCCTTCGACAGTAATTTTTATGTTCGGTCACAGGTACGAAGCAATTTATTCCTGACCGGGATAATGCATGACGGATACCAGAGTGATATGAAAAAAACATATTACGCACTTGCTGTTTGCAGATTTCTTTCGTCCTGTTTTATGATGCAACTGGCGACGATACAGCTAGCAGAGGCCGTCAATAATCTCTCCGGGCAGATGTCATTAAGTTCGCTCTTGCCTCTGATTGCCACTGTTTACCGGAATATCCCCGAAACAAAACACCATCTGCCTGACTTGAATACGCCACCGCAGCCTGCACAGCATGTCGGAGGTCGTTCATGCCCTTTTGATACAAGGATTTCTGTCGTTTCTCCACAATACAGTCAGATAAAATTACAGGCCACTCTGGCTGCAGGAAATGGTTTTGATAGCTCTGATAACAGAGACCTT
The DNA here is from genome assembly GCF_032883915.1 of Endozoicomonas sp. 8E. NCBI lineage: Bacteria > Pseudomonadati > Pseudomonadota > Gammaproteobacteria > Oceanospirillales > Endozoicomonadaceae > Endozoicomonas > Endozoicomonas sp. 8E. The sequence continues at coordinate 4,405,847 of NZ_CP120717.1, forward strand.
GACGCAGTAGAAAACCCGTTAACCTGTCTCCTTCGAAGCCCCTTGCCCCTGTCAATCCGTTATGCTGAATCCGGTATTCCGGTTTTATTTGAGGATGCAATCTGGCTAAGGCTTAATCAGGAAGAATCGCTGATTCTTGCGCCTTCTGAGCTTCCTGCCGTGGTGAGAGTCGGCGATATTGCTGGGGAAAACTGGCCGCAACTCATTGCGGCTGAATCTGTTCAGAGTTATACCGGCAGTATCAGATCTGTCTTCAGATGGGCTAATAAACTGATACTGGACTCATTATCCGATGACCCGCTACTAAGATTTCTCGCATTCACTCACGGGACCGCTTTTTATATTCAGGACAGTAATGGACAACCGTCATATATCATCCAACACAACGGCAAGCTGTTATTCATCAGCAGGGTTGAGGCCTGCTTGCGGTTCAGTCAGTTCAGCCAGAACTTTCTCGAGTCATTGTATCCAGAGATTTTCGGCCCATCGCTGCCAGCGGGAGGCGGTTGGCATGAATGGAACCGCTTCATTCGCAAGAAGCCTTTTCATCCTGGCCATTCAGAACGCACCCCGGAACCCGACACAGCTTCTACCGAGAGGGATGGAAGGCAAAAACAAATCAACCCGCAGAAAATTGAGGCTGCTGGTGGCAATCCGCCCTCTGGAGACGGTCGTATGTTCTCTGGAGACGGTCGTCTGTTACAAGTGGAGTATGCTGGAGAGGCTGTCAGTCTGGGTCTCTGCGTTGTCGGAGTAAAGTCTGCTGACACCGTCGTCCTGGCTGCGAGAAAGAAGTCGCTGCAGCTGCTGGAGAGCCACACTATCGGTAAAATCGTCAGGCTTGATGAGCACGTTCACCTGGCCTTCGCTGGTCTGTCTGCTGACGCCCGTATTCTGATCCGGAAGGCTCAGCTGGAGTGCCAGAGTTTCCGTTTGTCCTACGAGGACGCCATGGATATCAACTGCATAGCCCGTCATATTGCTGAAATCCAGCAGAAAGCTACTCACTCTGCGGGTTGTCGCCCTTATGGTGTTGCCTGTATCATTGGCGGATTCAACATGGATGGCACTCCTCAGCTCTGGCAGACTGAGCCCGCCGGTGTCTGCGCTAGCTGGAAGGCCTGCTCTGTCGGACAGAAGAGTAAGGCTGTGTTGGAGCTTATGGAGAAAGAATACAAGGATGACATGAGCCGCGATGAAACGATTAAATTCGCCCTGAAGGGCCTACTGGAGGTTGCCGACTCCAGTGCTCGCAACGTTGAGCTGTTAGTCCTTGAACGTGATCACTCCTCCAGGTGGTTGGATGACGCCGAGCTTGAGCAGCTGGTGACTGTTCTGAACAAGGAGCGTGAAGAGGAGGCCGCCACGAAGAAGCGTCCCCGTGATGTGCAAAAATCAGCAGCAGACTGATTACCCGGATGCGACGATGCGTTTTTATTTTCCTGCCGCCACTTTTTAGGAGGGCGTTAGGAGGGCGTTAGGAGGGCGCTAATCCTGACCTTGCAGTCTGTCTAATGAAAAACTGACATTATTCATTCGACATCATTTACAACACCCACTCAAGACAGCGACAGAAGACACCTTCCATCAACATCTGCGGGTTAAGATTCCCCCCTTCGAGCAGTGACTGTCTTTGCGACATCAACCACTCCCTCTCTTGCAGAAGGACTTTGGCATCACTTTTACGAGCCAGATACTCGAGCATTTTCAACTGGTCGCGATTTCGAAGGTCTGAAGGGTCGCCGTTTAAACCCAGCTTAACGGCATCATCGAGCCAACCAATGATCCAGCTAATCGTGAGAGTCAAATCTGCTGACTGCCAGTTTTTTGCTAATTCAACAGGGGTTAGCTTTCCCTTGAAAAGTCCTTTTATACCATCAGCCAGGGCTTCTCTTTTTTCAAGGAGCCCCTGATCGGCAAATCGTTTTGCCTCCAAAGGCGAGTTAGCGGTGAGGTCCAACAATTGCGGTACCAGACTCGAGTCTTCCAGTTGCAAAGCTAACCATTGCTCCGCTTCTGCTCTTTTGGGAGTGGCAAACTTTAATTGCTGGCAACGACTGCGAATGGTGGGCAACATATCGCCGGAGCGAGCACTGACCAGCAGGAAAATGGTATCTTCTCCCGGCTCTTCGAGACACTTGAGCAGCGCATTGGCCGCATTGACATTCATCGCCTCTGCCGGACTCAGGATAATCACCCTGCGCCCTCCCTGCTGAGCTGTTTTATGGGCAAACTCGTTCAACTTTCGAATACTGTCAATCCGAATAGGTCGACCGGGGTCATCAGGCTCCAGCAGTGTAAAATCAGGATGCGTGCCGGCCTTCAGTAGCTCACACTCCTTGCAGTGACCACAAGCCCCTGTCGCCTGGGGATTCATACACAACAGATAAGCCGCTAGTGCTTTGGCAAACTGGAGCTTTCCGGTACCTGGCAGGCCTCTCAACAAATAGGCATGGGCCAGGTTGTCCGACTGCTGACAGTGAACCATCTGCTCCCACTGAGCGTTTTGCCAGGGAAAAATACTCCAGTCTTTCATTATCGACCTCCCAGTCTTCTCTCAAGCACTTCCAGCAACTGTTGTTGAACACTTTCAAGGGACTGCCCGGCATCAATCACTTCAAACCGCCCCGGAGACTGCTTTGCCCTTTCCAGGTAGGCAGTACGAACCCGGATAAAAAAGTCCATTTTTTCCTGCTCAATCCGATCCAGCCTGCCGCCTCGTCCTTTGGCTCTGGCCATACCAGTTTCAGGATCAACATCCAGCAGAATGGTCATATCCGGACGCAGGGTGCCCTGCACCAGGTTTTCCAACATCTCAACCGGTTGCATATTCAGACCACGACCGCCCCCCTGATAGGCATAGGTGGCATCGGTAAAGCGATCACAGAGTACGATTTTTCCCGCTTCCAACCCGGGCAAAATATTATGAAAAATATTTTGCGAGCGAGCAGCAAACATCATCAACAATTCAGTCATATCAGATAAGGGTTCGCCATGGTGCCCCAGCAACAGCGAGCGAAGCTCTTCAGCTACCAGAGTGCCGCCCGGCTCACGGGTTTCATTGAATGCCAGCTGATGCTCAGTCATCCAGCTCTTGATGAAATCAACCGCCGTCGTTTTACCCGCACCTTCGCCACCTTCAATTGTCAGGAAAAAACCGGAGGGAGCATTAGCCATTATTGAGTCTCCACAGTCGATCGGTAATCCTCTCGACGCTGTTCAATCTGATACTTTCTGACAGCACGATTATGCTCTGCCAGAGTTTTCGAAAAATAGTGAGTACCGTCACCCTTGGCGACAAAATAGAGTGTTTTACCATCTTTCGGATGCAAAGCAGCATGAATCGCTTCCCGACCGGCTATGGCAATAGGCGTCGGAGGTAATCCTTTTATCACATAAGTGTTGTATGGAGTGGCTCTGCGAAGCATTTGACGACTAATGTTTCCTTTATAGCTATCACCCAGACCATAAATCACAGTGGGATCAGTTTGCAGCCTCATACCTTTTTGCAAGCGCCTGACAAAAACACCTGCTATTTCACCTCGCTCATAAGCGACACCCGTCTCTTTTTCCACCAGAGAAGCCATAATCAGTGCCTCGTAGGGATTTTTGTAAGGGAGTCCTTCAGCACGTCTTCCCCATTCTTCGGCGAGTACTGAATCCATCCGGTTGTATGCTCGCCTGAGTATGGATTCAACAGTAGCACCGGACTGGAAGAAATAAGTATCAGGAAAAAACAGACCTTCCGGGTTCAATTCTATTGCCAGACTTTTGAAGAGTGATTGCAACGCCTTGTCATCCATGGGTGAGGATAGTTTTTCGTGTTGATTCAAGGCGGCCACGACCTCTTTCAGCGTATGACCTTCAACCAGTGTCACGTTGTAGTAACGCACCTGGCCAGAAGTAAAAATCTTCAGCAACTCCCTGTGACTAATGCCGGCCGGAATCAGATAATCCCCGGCATGAATCCCGGCGGCAGCCTTCTCTATTCTGGCCAGCAGAACAAAGATTTTCGGGTGTTGAAGCCAACCCAACTCAGCCAGACTGTCTGCTACAGCAGTCATGGACTCGCCCTGGGAAATAATAAACTCCAGGTTATCATTACCGTCCGGCCCCATCACAGGTTGATCGCCGTACCAGCCCAACGCCTCCCAAAATACAATGGCTGTCAGCAACCCTGCAAGACAGAGACCCACCACAATAAATAACAACTTCTTAAGCATTCAAAACTTCCTGAACCTTGTCTCTGACTGTCCGGGTCACACTACCTACTGACCAGTGTAAATGTCCGCAGGCGATCACCGGCCAGACTCCATTGACGCTGTTACAAACGAATACTTCATCGGCCTTTGCAAGATCCTGCAAGTGATAATCCCCCACCTCTGCTTGAAAGCCCCATTGACAGGCCTGCTCCAGAATCAGATCCCTGCAAACCCCTTTGACACCTGATTTGCCGAGACCGGGCGTCCTCAAGGTTTTACCCGATATCAGGAATAAATTGCTCATGGTTCCCTCTATAAGCCTGTCGTCCATACCCAGCAATAGACCTTCCAGACATTCGGTACCCTGCCATTCAGAACGAGCCATGACATTCTCAAGACGATTAAGGTGTTTAATTCCTGCAAAGACATTATCACCGAGCCTGATTTTACATCGATGCAACCTGACACCTTTGATGGCGGGGTCGTCAGGATAGGCCGGCAATGGATGAAAGGAGAGAATCCGGCTGGGACGATCACAACCCTCCGGGTTGTATCCACGGCCGCCAGAACCACGGGTCACAATCGCTTTGAGCACTCCTTCCTTCAGATTCCGCTTTTGCAGAAAATCTCTGACTTCATTTTTAAAAGCTTCCAGATCAAAAGGAATGCCCAGCACAACAACACCGGAACAGAGCCTTTTACAATGAAGATCAAAAAGAGTGGGGACCCCGGCCCGAACCCGGATGGTTTCAAAAAGACCATCTCCATAAGCCAGACCTCTGTCGCTGACCAATACTTCAGAAGCTGGCTCTCCATTGACCCAGCTGACAGGGTGATGATTATCCAAAGTTTTTAACCCAGTTTCGAGAAAGCCAGAGTCACATTAGTACCCCCGAACCCAAAGGAGTTGGTGAGCACATGCTCCATCTCAATGGGTCTGGCTTTTCCGGGTACATAATCCAGATCACAACCTTCACCCGGATTTTCCAGATTAATCGTGGGAGGTGCCATATTATCCTGCAGCGATTTCACTGCAAACACGGCCTCCAACGAACCGGCCGCTCCCAACAAATGACCGGTCATGGATTTGGTGGAGCTGACGGCAACCCGCCTGGCAGCCTGACCAAAAACAGTGTGCACTGCCCTGGTTTCAGCGATATCACCGGCAGGCGTGGAGGTACCATGGGCATTAATATAGGCCACCTGTTCTGCCCTGAGGCCCGCGTCATCCAATGCTGATTGCATGGCTCTGGCGGCTCCACGACCATCTTCAGGTGGTGATGTCATGTGATAAGCATCACCACTCATGCCTACGCCACTGAGTTCAGCGTAAATCGTGGCTCCACGTCGTACAGCATGCTCGTATTCTTCCAAAACCATAACACCGGCACCATCACCCAGCACAAAGCCATCGCGATCTTTATCCCAGGGGCGGCTGGCCGCTTCCGGTTGGTCATTCCTGGTAGACAGGGCTCTGGCCGCCGCGAAACCAGCTACCCCCAATGCTGAAGAGGCTTTCTCAGCACCGCCTGCGACCATGATGTCAGCATCACCGTAGGCAATGGTTCTGGCAGCCAGAGCAAGGGCATGACTACCCGTTGCACAGGCAGTGGAGGTGGAAAAATTAGGTCCTTGCAGGTTGTAGTGCATGGACAACCAGCCCGCCGCCATATTGATGATAGCCGCTGGTATGAAGAAGGGAGATATACGACGAGGACCAGACTTCTGAAGCGTATCATAGCTCTGTTCAATAGAAGTGATACCACCAATACCGGAACCAATGACAACACCATAGCGACCAACATTATCGCCTTTCAGCAAATCACTGCCATCAAGCCCTGCATCTTTCATCGCTTCAACAGAAGCCGCCAGTGCGTACTGAATAAAGACATCCATTTTTCGGGCATCTTTAGGGTTGAAGTGGTCACCTGCTCGAAAGCCTTTTACTGTTCCACAGATACTGACACTGAATTTCTCAGTATCCAGATGATCGATGGTATGAATACCACTGCGACCCGCCAACACCGACTGCCAGCTCTGATCAACACCCAGACCTACTGGAGATAAAGCTCCAAGCCCTGTTACCACTACCCTTCTGTGCGACAAAACAATTCACTCCTGCATCAGATCTTCTGACTTTCTTTTTTTATACACGGGCATTGGGGACGCTGACAATTAATCATCGAGTTCAGCCCTTTCATGAGTCATAAACCAGGTAAGGCCACAGGTTTACAAAAAATCATGCTAAATGATTATGTAAAAATGATGACATTATGTTTGTGTGAGTAGCTTATACCCGTCGTGCTTTCTAACTTCCGTGATGAGCACGGAGATTTGAGCCTTAAGACAAGACGGCGTGAGGAGTCATAGCCTTAGCTATGGCGACGATCGCCAACGCCGGATTAAGGCTCAAATCTTCAGCGCAACAGGGAGTCAGAAAGTTCGATTGGTATTATATCCCAGTCAGGTTACTCACTGTATAAACACAAAAGCCGCACGCATTTTATTGCGTACGGCTTTTTTAGGATACATTTACTCGTATGCAACCCGGACAGAATCAGGAATGAGCAACAACGTAATCGATGGCTTCCTGAACTGTGGTGATCTTTTCAGCTTCCTCGTCCGGAATCTCAGTTTCAAACTCTTCTTCCAGAGCCATTACCAGCTCAACAGTGTCCAGAGAGTCCGCGCCGAGGTCCTCTACGAATGACGCACTGTTGGTGACTTCCTCTGCTTTTACGCCAAGCTGTTCGCAAACGATCTTTTTGACGCGCTCTTCAATGGTACTCATACCTGGTTGTGCTCCTATGGATATTCGGGTGCAGAAGGGCGATTCAAAGCCACCCAATCTGCGGTCAGTTACTATATATAAACGCTTGCGGTAATTTCAAGGACAGGCCTGTTATATTACCGAAAATTTCATCTTTATCGGAGGGGTCTTTGACACCAGTCAAGTGTAAATGACTAGCCCATGTACATCCCACCATTCACGTGAATGGTTTCTCCGGTAATGTAACCTGCTGCGTCACTGGCCAGAAAAGCCACCACACCGGAAATTTCTTCGGGCTGCCCAAGACGGGCCATGGGCACCTGGGACTGCAAAAAGGTTCTTTGCTCTTCCGACAACTCACGGGTCATATCGGTATCAATAAAGCCTGGAGCTACTGTATTCACAGAGATCTGGCGAGAGCCAATTTCTCTGGCCAGAGAGCGACTGAAGCCTTCTATTCCGGCCTTGGCCGCCGCATAATTGGCTTGCCCCTGATTGCCCATGGAACCTACCACGGAACTGATGTTGATAATACGACCCCAACGGGCTTTGGTCATGCCTCTCAATACCGCCTTACTCATTCTGTATATGGAGCTCAGGTTAGTATTGACGACATCGTCCCACTCATCATCCTTCATTCTCATCAGGATATTGTCACGAGTAATGCCAGCATTATTAACCAGAATCTGCGGGGCACCAAATTCGGATGTCACTGCTTTTACCACTTCAGTACAGCTTTCAGTCTCAGAGACATTCAACACCATACCACAGCCTTTTATTCCCTCAGCCTGCAGCATTTCAGTGATTCTTGCAGCACCCGGACCGGAAGTAGCGGTACCTACCACCACAGCCCCCTGCTGGCCCAGATCAAAGGCAATGGCCTTGCCAATTCCGCGACTGGCGCCGGTAACCAGAGCCACCTTGCCTTCAAGGTTCGACATAGTTCTATCCTGTTGTTCTAGTGCGAAACTACTTCTAACCGCCTAAAATAAAGGCATTTTTTTTGCTTATTGCTATCAGTCACAGAAGTGCATACCAGTCAGCCCTGCAGACTTGAATGTAACGCAAGCCTGACAAACAGCCGGAAAACGCACACCTGAAAATGACAATCAAGACCGACCTGGCAAATCATCGAAAGAGGATGCCGATTCAAGAGTCAGTACAGGTGACCTGCGCACGATCCGCTTATTAAGGCCCGCAAGCACCTTGCCAGCACCACACTCAACAAACCGGGCCACTCCTGCTTCATTCAAAAACTGAATCGTCTCCACCCAACGAACAGGACTATAAAGCTGCCTGACCAGGTTTTCACGCATTTTTTCCGGCTCTGAACAAGGCGCTGCAGTGACATTCTGAATCACAGCGATTGAAGGTTGGCTCAACTCAACAAGCTCCAGCTCAACAGCCAGCTTCTGTGCCGCTGGCTTCATCAATGCGCAGTGAGAAGGCACGCTCACTGGCAAAGGCATCGCCTTTCTGGCACCCGCCTCCTTAGCCAGATCAACTGCACGGGCCACCGCTTCTTTTTCACCGGCAATAACCACCTGACCGGGAGAATTAAAGTTAACCGCCTCTACCACTCCTCCCCGGGCAGCCTCCTGACAGAGTGAAATCACTTGCTGATCTTCAAGCCCGAGGATGGCAGCCATGGCACCCGTACCCGTTGGAACAGCCTCTTGCATAAAGAGACCACGCTGACGAACAACCCGAACGGCATCAGCAAACTTCATTGCCTCCGAACAGACCAGTGCCGAGTACTCACCCAGACTGTGACCCGCCATAAAAACAGGTTGCTCACCGCCCTTCTCAAGCCAGAGACGACACAAGGCTACGCTGGCAGCGAGCAGTGCTGGCTGGGTATTCTCCGTTTTGTTGAGTTCCTCTGCCGGCCCCTCACTGATCAGCCTGAGCAAATCAAATCCGAGCACTTCAGAAGCTTCAGTGAATGTTTGAACGACAACAGGATCGCCGATATGGTCGGCAAGCATGCCCACCGACTGGGATCCCTGCCCCGGAAAAACAAATGCAAGTAAATCCGTCATTGCTTTGGGTCTAGTCCTGATATAGCCAATCTTTGAAAGAAGCACGCCTTTCACGGCGATTCAGTTCTTCCTGAAAATTCTGGCAATTATAGAAAAAGTCGAACCTCAGGTTGGTAAATTTATGTTTACTTCTGAAACAGCCACGCACGCAATGAAATTAACCCATGACTTATTAAGCTCAATTTCTATGATTGCGGATAGCCTTCAACCAACAAACGGGCAGAGGTAAGCAATGCTTGCGAGGAACAAGTCTTTGAACTAACTTTTCTCCTGCCTCCTGCAGACCTGCCGAGGCACCCGGGAGAGGCGATAACACCCCGGGGGCAACTCATCACCAAGATCATAACATTCTGTAAATTGCTTCAGAAATAGTATATCTCCTCACCTGCGCACCGAATGACCAACAATCATCAGGAGAAAGACTCAGATGAATTATCTAAAAGGCTTTGCCGGGGAGTTTATAGGCACGTTTATCCTTGTTTTATTCGGCTGCGGCTCCGTGGCCGTGACGGTGCTATTTTCTGCCCATGCCGGACTCTTTCAGGTGGCCATGGTCTGGGGACTGGCAGTGATGCTGGCGATTTACGCCACCCGACGTCTTTCCTGCGCGCATCTCAATCCGGCAGTGACTATTGCTATGGTGATCAGTCGTCGAATGCCTTTGACCTTGCTACCCTGCTATCTGATTGCTCAGTTTGCCGGAGCATTTATGGCAGCTGCCCTGCTTTACCTGCTCTTCTCCAGCTCAATCGTGCAGTACGAATTAGCCCATGACATTATCCGCGGTTCCGAGTCATCCATAGCCAGTGCAATGATCTTTGGTGATTACTACCCCAACCCGATGGCCGGAGAAACAGCCTCTGTCTCCACTACCAATGCTTTTTTTGCCGAGTGTACCGGCACATTCACCCTCGTATTTATGATTCTCGCCCTTACCGAAACCTGCAACACGGGGCGACCGGATCAGGCTCTGGCGCCGCTATTTATCGGTTTAACCGTTGCCGCCATCATCTCAGTTATTGCGCCACTGACCCAGGCAGGACTGAACCCGGCCAGAGATTTATCCCCTCGTCTGTTAGCCTCAATGTCCGGCTGGGCAAGCGCGGCGTTTCCCGATAACCATTATGGCTTTTTGACGGTGTATGTTTTGGGCCCCATTACCGGAGGAATCATGGCCGCTTTGTGTTTCACGAGGATTATTGAACCGCTGATGAAGAAAGCACCAGCTGAAGAACCTGGCAAAAACAACAAAGCAGCAGCCCCCGGTAAATAACAACCTTCTGGCCAAGACGGCCTGACAGCGACTCCAGCCATGGATGGCCTGCCAGAGCAAAAGGATAGCCAGACAAACAGGCTTTCTCAGAGCAACCGCTCTTCAACCTCTCGAGCAATCTTGGCCGGAACATCATTTTGTGCCTCTTTTACCGCCTGAAGAATCGCTCGATAGAAACCCTCTTCATCAGCCCCACCATGACTTTTAATCACAACCCCCTGCAAACCGAGCAAACTGGCCCCGTTATGCAACACCGGGTCAACCTTGCGATTAAATTCCTCCAGCAGTGGTGATATAAAAAAATAAAGAAATCGGTTTAACAGAGAGCGCTGAAAAATAGCCCTCAGGCCATCACGCACCAGGTTTGCAACTCCCTCTCCGGTTTTAAGGGCAACATTGCCGACAAAGCCATCACAGACAATCACATCAGCCCGGCCACTGAAAATATCGTGCCCTTCTACAAAGCCGATATAATCCAGTCCCTGCTGTAGCTCAAGCTTTTCCAGAAGCAGATGATGAGCCAGCCTGACCTGCTCATTCCCCTTCATTTCCTCAGTACCAATATTCAGCAAAGCTACTTTTGGAGACTCCACACCATAAACCGACGAGGCTAACTGAGCTCCCATAATGGCAAACTGGTAGAGATGCATCGAAGTACAATCAACATTCGCACCCATATCCATTAGCAGAGCACTGCCATTAGAGGTAGGCACACTGGCCGCTATTGCCGGACGATCGATACCAGCAAAGGTTTTAAGCACATAACGCCCCATGGCCATGAGCGCACCGGTATTACCTGCACTCACACAGGCTTGCGCTTCACCTTTTGAGACCAGCTCAAGCACCTTCCACATGGAGGAATCTTTTTTTCCACGAAGTGCCAGCGAAGGCCTTTCATGCATGGCTACCGTTTTGTTGGCGTGAACCAAGGCATAACGTGACTGATCAGAGAAATCGATATCGGAGAGATAATCTTCCATGAGCTGTCGATCACCGACAAGCAGAAGATGAAGAGAAGAATAATGTTCTAACGACCTGACAGCCGCCCGGATACGAGAACGGGGACTATCGTCCCCGCTCATTACATCTAGCGCAACCGTTATTTTTGAGTCTTCGTTTGCACCTGATGTCATTTTATCTTATGCCTCTGGAAGACAGCGAAACATTCACTGTATCACTCCTTGGGGCAAAAAGCCTGAAGACTTAGTCTTCGCTGGTTTCAACCACTTTCTTGCCACGGTAGAAGCCTTCAGCAGAAACATGGTGACGACGATGAGTTTCGCCGGAAGCTGCTTCTACAGACAGCTGAGCAGAAGTCAGACTGTCGTGGGAACGGCGCATGTTACGCTTGGAACGGGTTTTACGGTTTTGCTGAACAGCCATGTGTCAACTCTCCTGGGTCGTAGTATCTGTTTTCAATTTGGCCAGAACGCTGAAAGGGTTACTGCTCCTGCGCTCTTTATCTGCCTCAAGGGCAGCAGCCTGAGCCTCTTCTTCAGACTCAGTGGTGTAATATTGCTGAGCTGAACAGTCTTCAGGCGGATGATAGGCCACCAGCGGAAGTGCCAGAATCAGCTCTTCCTCGAGAATAGGCAATAATTCTACCGGCTCATCACCGTACATTAACGGCTCAAAGTCTTCCGGCAGGGCTTTGGCCTGCTCGTCGGTCAGCACCCCCATCAAATGGAGATCAGCTCGCACCGGCAGCTTGGCCACATCCAGACAGCGCTGGCAGATCATGCTCAGTTCCGCCTCAACATGTCCCTCCAGCACAACCCGGTTGTTTTCACTCAACGAAAAGCGAAGGTCAACCTGGACTTCGCCTCTGTCATCAACCAGACTGCCTACCAGCCGGTCGAATTGACTCAGCGCCAGCGAACCTTGAAACTGCCTGCCCTGACGCGCAAATTTACGCGGGTCGAAGGTTTTGGGTAATTGTCCGATAGCCATGAGCTCACGGGTTGGTTGTCATAAGCGCGCAATAATAGGGGCAAGAAAAGCCCCTGTCAAAGGGTTTAAACGCATTAGACTTTTTAACGCTCAGACATGCGGCCAGCAGACTTCAGAACAACAAAAACAATATGTAATTTCCGCGTCTGACACACCTTGTTCTGGCCTTCCGGGCAGTTATCCCTTACTGCTTGTAATAACTGCCAAAAACCTCTATCAATGAAAGCTATTCCAACCTGCCCAACCAAAGTTTATGAAAATCATTCTGGCTTCCAGCTCTCCCTACCGAAAATCCTTATTGGCAAGGCTAAACCTTACCTTTGAATGTCATTCACCTGATATTGATGAAACACCTGTTGAAGGCGAATCCGCAGAGATGCTAACTCAACGGCTTGCCAGGGAAAAAGCCGATATTCTCAAAGCGCAATATCCCGAGCATCTGATTATCGCTTCAGACCAGGCAGCACAACTCAACAACACCGTTCTTGGCAAGCCCGGAACCGAACAGCAAGCCATAGAGCAACTACTGAAGTGCAACGGCCAGTCAGTGACCTTTTATACCAGCCTTTGCCTACTCAACACCCAAACTGACCAATATCAGCTTGATGTGGTGCCTTACACCGTTCATTTCAGAACCCTGAAAAGGGTCGAAGTTGAGAACTATATAAAGAAAGAAAAACCGCTCGATTGTGCAGGCAGCTTTAAATGTGAAGGACTGGGCATCAGCCTTTTTTCCAGAATGGAGGGTGATGATCCAAACAGCCTGATTGGCTTACCCCTGATTCAGCTAAACCACATGCTGATCAACGAAGGCATCAACCCTCTGCTTAATCATTAGTTAATATTTTAACCATCAAGAAAAAAGTTGACCCGGATCAATACCCCACCGCTTCCCCCGTTCTATCCTGTGGAAAACAAAAACTCAGGAGAGTCAATTATGTATATAGACACGGTCGTGGTCGCAGGATTATTGGTGGTTGCAGCCACACTCATTTTTGGTTGCGCAGTAGCGGGCTTCATTATCAACGACAACCGTAAAAACCAGGGCAAATAAGCCCTGGTTCACCAACTCAAAGCCTTTCGAACGGTTTGAAAAATTCCTGGAATTTACTTAACAGAAAACTTCTCATCCACTGATGCGCCTGGTTAAACTGCCAATGCTCTGGCCACACCAGTTCAAATGTCAGGGGCGGAGAATCTGACAAGATAGGAAGAAGGACATAATCCTCAAACAGGTCCATTGCCAAATACTCTACATTGGTCACAATGGTAAATGCGTCATTGGATCGAATCGCCTTCAAGGCAGCTTCGAGGCTTGGCAGCTTCAGCCAGGGGTTTTGTAAAAAGGCATAACGTTCACGCAATCCATTGATATACGGACTGGCGGCAATCACTGCCTGGGTAACAACAAAAGGATACTGATCCATCTCAGTCAGATCGAGCGTGTCCCGACCACTCATCGGATGCCCCTTGCGCATCAGCACATTAAACGACGCTGAAGTAATCACTTCTTTGCAGAGGTTCTCAGTGGTATCAGGAAAAGCAACAATCGCCCCAAGATCCAACTCACCCGACTCCATTGAGTAAATCGTTTCCTCATCCGGCAGCGACACCGAACTGCTGATACCCGGCGCAATCTGCTTAAGCTCAATCAGAGCCTGAATCAGAAAATTATCAAGAACGACCGAACTTGTACCTATCCGGAAGTGATGCTCACTGGTTGCAGGATCAAAATTCTGATTCTCAAACAGCGTTTCAGAATCTGCCATCAGTTTTGAAACCAGCGGCTGAACCTGACGCGCTTTTTCAGAAAGAAAAATATGATTCCCCTCCCTGACAAGGATGGGATCATTCAAAGCTTCTCGCAGCTGTGACAAAGTCCTGCTCATGGTGGATTGAGTCACATGCATCTGATCTGCTGCGCGGGTTACACTTCCGGTATCCAGAATCGCCTGTAAAGCGGGCAGCAAACTCATTTTCAGCCGATTACTGGCCATGAGTACAACTCTCTCTGTTAGACATTGAAATGCCCATATCGCAAAAAAGGTTGCCTAGACTACTCATTCGATGCACTGAAACAAACTGTTTTTACGCTCTATGAAAGCACTTTGTTTTAGCCTCTTCTAATAAAGAGGAGAAGACAAAACCCTTTCACCAACCCGGTTATGCCGGAAACACTTTAAAGACAATAAACCCTGAAAATAAAAAAGCCGGCATCAATGACTCTGGGTTGATGCCGGCAAATACACACAACACATGAATCGGAGTAGACGATTCATGGCGAGTAGATTAACCACTCCAACCCCTCTCATCCAGTGAAAGAAATCACTCAACCCATTGAACTGACCGATAAGTAATTTACACGGTAAGTGGCGAATTAACACATTCGCGATTTCGATATAACCATTGATGCTTTCAACGTGACCCATTAGTACAACTACATAACAATCTCGGTTCAACATTGAACACAATCAGTTGGGATACGTAATCATGCACAAAAAGATTCTGGCCGCAGCAGTAGCCACGGCAGTGGCAGGTCCAGCGATGGCAGTGAACGTTTTTGACGACGGCACAAGCAGCCTCAGCATTGGTGGCCGTGTCGGTGTTGTTGCCAAAAATTATGATGGTGAAAACACTCTGAACAACGACAGCGCTCGTATTAACTTTAAATTCGCGCACAAGTTTGACAGCGGATGGACCGGCCAAGGCGTTGCAGAGTGGGGCTTCCGCGCTCAAGATGAATACGAAAATGGTGAGAAGAAAGACACCTTCTTTAACCGTCTGGGCTATGTTGGCCTGAGCCATGAAGAAATGGGTGCATTCGCTGCCGGTAAAAACTGGAGCGTAACTTATGACGTTTCAGGCTGGACAGACAGTTATGCTATCGGTGGTGGTAGCGCCCTGGGTATCTACGAAGGCCGTGAAGACGGTGACATCGACGGTTCTGCCCGTGCCGATGATGTTATCCAGTACCGCAACAGCTTCGGCGGTCTGAACATCGGCCTTCAATACCAAATGGAAGATCATTCAGTAACAAACGCCCAGCGTGATTCCGGTTACGGCATCTCTGCCAGCTATGATCTCGCCATGGGCCTCTCTCTGGGTGCCGCCTACTCTGAAACGAAGTACGTTGACCAGGACAAATCCAAGTCTGCCACTGCTGGTCTGAAATTTGAGAACGAAAGGCTGTACCTGGCTGCCATGTACGGCGAGCTAACAAATAAAACCAAACTGGCCGACAAACTGAACGCCAAGTCCAAAGGTATTGAACTTTACGGCCGACTGGCTATGAACAATGTTCTACAAGGCTTCTCCCTGGAAGCAGGTTACAACGAGCTGAAAGATGACAGTTCAGCAGCTGTTGACCAGACTGAGGCTACCCTCAAGGAAACCATGATTGGCGCCATTTATGAAACTGGCCCAATGCAGTTTGCCGTTGAATACGCCATCGACGACAGCAAAAATGACGCTGGCAAGAAGAACGGTGACAACACCCTGTCTCTGCAGGCTCGTTACTTCTTCTAATTAGCCACCAGACACAATCGGGATAGGGCGTAGCCTCACAGCTACGCTCACCGGGTAGAAGGAGCTACCAATTGTAGCTCCAACCCCCTCAGATCCCGGCGTGCGGATTTCCCGCACCGGGCTCTTCGATATTTGACTCACAGCACAGCCATGGATTTCATTGCCATAAAAGGCAGCATTATCCTCGGTTTCTGTAACGGCAGAAGCTGCTTGAGATTATGGTACTTTTCCCATGGAATCTTGCCTTTCCGGCATCGGCTACACAGCATCTTGTACCAGTAGCGGTCAACAAACCGGTAAAGCTTCTCCATACTTCGGAAGTTTCCTCCCAGACCGTAATACGCATAATGCCCTCTCAACCGTCGATTGATCGCTGTCACTTGTTCGTGCAGCGGATCATGGCGTATTCGTCTCAGCAGTTCCTTCAGTTTGGCTATGCTGCGTCTTAGGCGGGATTTTTCCGTTCTCCTTCCCACCATGAAGTTTCCTTTCAGATTCCTTGTGCAGTAGTGCGTAAAGCCAAGGAAGTAAACCGTCTCCGATCGTCTTCCCCACGACTGGCAAAACGTCCGAACCTGACTAACCGGGTTTTATCCGGCTCCAGTTTCAACGCAAATTTCTCCAGTCGCTGTGGCAGCACATTCATGAACCGCTCCGCATCACTGCGATACTGAAAACACACCACAAAGTCATCAATGTACCTGATCAGCCATGCCTCGCCTTTTAGCCGGGGCTTGACCTTGCACTCGAACCAGAGGTCAAGCACATAATGCAGGTACAGGTTGCTCAGAACTACGCTGATCGGCCCACCCTGAGGCGTACCTTCTTCACACTCTTGCAACTCCCCGGCCTCCATCACCCCGGCTTTCAACCAGCGCCGTATAAGGTTCAGAATTCTGGGATCACCGACCCGGTGTTCCACAAAACGAAGCAGCCATCCATGGTCAAGACTCCCAAAGAAGTTCTTCAAGTCCGCTTCCAGCACCCAGCTGACCTTTCGGCCTGAAACCACCTCGTTAAAAGTGGACAGGGCATGGTGCGCTCCCAGTCGTGGCCTGCCACCCATGGAACAGGGCAAAAAGTCCTGCTCATAAATAGCATTCAGCACATCAGCAACACTTCGCTGCAAAGCCCGGTCATTGATGCAGGGAACACCCAGAGTGGCGCTTTTCCTTTTTCCCCGGCTTGGGTATCCATGCCCTTTTGACCGGCGGTGCCTTGTAGCCTTGCCGATGGATAGACGTCAGTGTCTGTTGCAACCACCGCTTAAAGTCTTTCTTTGTCTCTTCGACAGTCAGCCCATCGACTCCGGGCGATGTGTTGTGTGGAATCTTGTTCAGATTCATACACAGGCTCGCCGGGGTAATATGATGTGCCAGACTTGTGAAGCGAAGTTTCGGATAACTCCGGGCTTTCGCTGCTACCCTCTCCAGTCCCGTTGCCATGGCTGGTTTACCTTCTCACTGCGTAAAAGACCGTAACTCCCTCAGATGTGGAGCCCATGTTTCCCTGGAAAGGCTCAAATACCGCCAGCCGCTTCCCCATGTGACGGGCTCTCCCCGCCTCGGAGTACTATCAGCTGGTCTGACTTCCTGAACGTCATCAAGTCGTTCTTGCTTTACAGGCTCGTCGGACCCTACAGGCTCCGCCTGAACGTTCAGGATCTCCCTTGTTCACGTAAAATCATTCGATAACATGCCGTGGGTACGAACCCCGGAAGCAGTCGGGATGCCTTGTCATTAGCGGAGCTCCCGACTTCCGCTTTCCCCATTGAGAGAGAAGGTCAGCCACTTCAACCACGTTCAATTTCGGGGCTAATTATCCCTTAGCAGACGTTACGGCCTGTTATCACCCTGTCTACGCTTCGCAGTAGTCGTTACCTTCTACCACGCAAGACTCGGTACACGGCTGCCGACCACAGCTTTACCGCGATGACCATTTCAGGTCACAAGATTTTACGCGCTTGCAAGGCGCAACTCCCACAACACCCAGCATACGGGTCCGTACTGGGCGTTTCGGTCAGTTAAGCAGCCAATAATCTAATCAAACCTAATTCATCGAACCAACTATTCGGCAATGCTAAGTGTAGCGCAGGACTCCGGCTTATCCGCCAGTACCCTTTGCTCGATCCTACTGTCTGCCTCGTCAGCTCTTCACTGACTCCTCGCCTTCTTAGCTCCGCATATCGCTTCGGACTTTTCTTCCATTGATACCAGAGCAAACTTCTCAATCGTCGCCTGATCCAGCAGTCAAAGTTTTCAAACTCCGAACGGGTTTCAACTTCTCGAAAGTAGTTCTTCCAGCCCCGTAAATAGCGATTCAGAGACTCCAATCTCTGCTCCAGTGACCGCCCGCCTTTGCGGGTTAGTTGTTTGACCTTGTCCCTGAACCGCTTGCAGGTTTTATCTGCCAGCTTCTTCCTGCCATCTCTGGTAAAGCTGTATCCCAGGAACGCCCGCCTCCATGCCTTGTCAACTGCACTTTTCGCAACGTTGACCTTTAGCTTCAGCTTACTTTCGATGTAACGAGTCAAACTTGCCATCACTCTCTCGCCTGCTTTCTTGCTTCGCACAAACACCCGACAGTCGTCAGCATAACGTACAAATCGTAAATCACGCTTTTCTAACTCTTTATCGAGTTCATCCAGTACGATGTTAGATAACACAGGTGAGAGCGGTCCTCCCTGAGGCACTCCTTCAGTCTGCGGTTTTACCAGCCCGTTCTCCATCACTCCGGACTGTAGGAATCGTCGAATTAAACGTAATACATCCTTGTCATCTGTGTGAACGGCCAGTTTTGCCATCAGTCGATCATGGTTAACCCGGTCGAAGAATTTCGACAGGTCAATGTCCACAACCCAGTTATATCCTTCTCGGATATACGACTGAGCCTGATTAATCGCCTGATGAGCTGACCGGTTCGGCCTGAACCCGTAACTGAAAGATGAGAACCTTAGTTCCCACTCGGCCTGCAATACTTGCTGTATCGCTTGCTGCACCATTCGGTCTAAGGCGATTGGTATACCCAACTGCCTTTCTCCTCCGTCCGGTTTGGGAATCAGTACTCGCCTTACGGGAGCAGGACGCCATTCTCCCTGCAAAAGACATTGTCGCAGTTCATGACCATGTTCTTGTAGATGGGTGTACAACCCTTCCACTGTCATACGGTCGATGCCTGCTGCGCCTTTATTGCGTTTAACTCGCTGAAAGGCTCTTGTTAAATTATTGGGGTTGGCGATACGCTCCATCAGTCTCGTACCACCCGCCGGGCTTTCGTAATCCTGTGATACCGACACGACCTCAGCTCTCATAGCCTTGCAGCCTCCGGTTCCGCCGTGACCACTTGGCATGAGTTCCAGTGTTTGCTGGATTTGTCTGCGTCCAGTGTATCGAATAACAGAAACTACTCACCACTCTGTACCGTTCAGGCCTTCACTGACATACGCCAGCTACTATGCCATCTGCTGACTTCTGTGTGGCGGTCAAGTCACCTTACGATGACCTCAGTCCGAAATATCAGACACCACACAGACCTCCCGAGGTAAGTCACACCGCCTTCGCCGCACAACCGCCAGATCTACTGCCTGAATGTCCGGATGAGTATGGACTTCATCATCATACGCTGACTCGTCCTCACGCAAACAGCCTCATATCTGATTTCTGTTCGTCGGCTCGCGGTTTTGCTCCACACTGCCTTCAGCCTGCACCTCGCGATACAAACCTTGTGCTTCACTAGTCCTTCGCCCTCATCTGGCTGGACAGGGGACTTTCACCCCCAAGCTGTGTGACATGCTCGGCACACGTATGAAAAAGGCCAGCAAATCGCTGGCTTTTTTTTTACAGAAATCCACTTCAGCCTTTATTTGTCAACCACTCAATTACAAAGACACATTCTGACTTTTAAAGATCAGCATACCACCCACTTTGCATACGGTTCGTTTTTTTGAACTATTGTCCCAAAAAAGACTCTAATCTACTAAATCAACTCTGCTTCCTTAAGCGCCGATGGCCGCCATATGATAACCGTTGGTGACGATCATACGTTGAAAATCTATGCTCTGGGGGAGGATGGCACACTGGAAGAGAAACTCACTATTTCCCATAATGACCGTATCAAATCAGCCAGATTCAGCGACGATGGCAGCAAGGTCGTGACCATCAGCGACGATCACAGTGTGAAAATCCTTGGCCAGGAGGTCGATGGATCATGGAAAGAAAAAACCACCATTTTCCATAGTGGCAATATCAGGTCAGCTGAGTTCAGCCCCGATGGAAGCCATCTGGTGACCGCCAGTGACGATCACACGGCGAAAATCTATGGCCAGAACGTCGATGGATCATGGGAAGAAAATGCCACCATTTATAATAAAGGCTCTGTTAACTCAGCCACCTTCAGCATCAAGGGCCACCACCTGGTGACCATCAGTAACGACTATACAGCGAAAATCTACGACTGGGGTATCAATGTATCATGGAAAGCAAAAACCATCGTTTCCCATAATGATAAGATCAACTCAGCCACCTTCAGCACCGATGGTTGTCATCTGGCAACCGCCAGTGACGATCACACAGCAAAAATTTATGGCAGGGAGACCGATGGATCATGGGTAGAAAAAGCCACTATTTTCCATAAAGACAAGGTCAGATCAGCCATCTTCAGCGCTGATGGTTGTCACTTAGTGACCATCTGTGACGATCACACGGCCAAAGTCTATGACAAGATGGCCGACGGCTCGTGGGTAGAAAAAGTCACCATTACCCATAAGGATCGAATCAGTTCAGTCGCTTTCAGCGCCAATGGTCGCCATCTGGTGACCACCAGTGACGATCAGACGGCAAACATTTATGAACTGGGGGCCGATGAATCATGGACAAAAAAAGTCACCATTTCTCATAATGACAAGGTCATATCAGCCAACATCAGCGCTGATGGGAGCCACGTGGTAACGGCCAGTGACGATCACACGAATAGTCTATGGCAAGATGGCCGACGGATCATGGGTAAAAAAAACCACCATTCCCCATGAGGGGCCAATCACATCAGCCACCTTCAGCGCCGATCAACGCCATGTGGTGACCACCAGTAAGGATAAAACAGTGCGAGTCACTAAATTGCTGAGGAGTGAGAGCAAGCTGCCATAATTGATGCAATCCGGAGGGCATGGATGATGACTGGATTCAGAGTAGGTGGAACTTCAAAGAGATACTGGAAAATGACCAAAACGCAGAGGTTCCGTTGCACGCAAGAAAAGCTGATCCCAACAGGATCTACAACAAGCAAGGCCAGCAAGTCGCTGGCCTTTTCGGGTTTAGTTATACCCATCGAAAAACATCACTGCAACGATAAGGAGTTCAACCCGAGCACCTTAACCGCTGTCGAAGCAACCCCGGCACCAAAATCTCTCGCAAAACGCTCGAAAGGTGTCAAACGCAGGGAAAAGTCGACAATTTCTTCTTCACCAATCACTTCACGGGCCACATAACCCGCACTACCCAGACCATCCAGCAAACCCAGCTTTACTGCCTGCTCACCTGTCCAGACCATACCGGAAAAGATATCTTTATTATCAGACAGACGATCACCACGCCCCTGCTTTACTACATTGATAAATTGATTATGGATGGTATCCAGAGACTGCTGCCAGCGCTGAGTTGCTTCCAGGTCTTCGGGCTGAAAGGGGTCATTGAAGGCTTTGAACTCACCTGCCGTATAGTTACGGCGGGTCACACCCAGCTTTTTCATAGCCCCGACAAAGCCAAAACCGGAAGAAATCACACCAATGGAACCGACCAGACTGGCTTTATCTGCATAAATCTTATCTGCCGCCGCCGCCACATAGTAGCCACCAGAAGCACCAATATCCATGACTACTGCGTAGAGAGGAGTCTGAGGATACAGCCCCCTCAGTCGTCTGATCTCGTCATAGATATAGCCAGACTGAACCGGGCTGCCACCAGGGCTGTTGATACGAAGAATAACCCCCTTGGTACCTTTATCTTCAAAAGCTGCACGCAACCCGGTAACCACCGAGTCGGCATTGACATCATCGGTTCCGATAACACCGTCCAACTCTACAAGGGCAGTATGGGATGCACTGGCTGGAGCACCGGAAAGATCTACATGCATGGCGTTATAGAAAACACCAACGGATACAAACAACCAGATAAAAGTCAGAAGCTTGAAGAAAATCCCCCAGCGCCGTGCACGACGCTGCTCTTTCAAGGCACCCTGGGCCAAGTTCTCAACCAGCTTCCAGGCACGCCCTTCCTTATCACCTGACTGTTCATAGTCATCACTCTCATTCCATGAACTACTCACTCAACTCACTCCTGTTATTTTCAACAAACTTCTCTGCTCCTTATTCGAACGGAGCACAAAAAAAGTTCTTTTTCTATGACTGTCAGTGTCTGCCCAGCCAATCAATCAATTCATCAAAAGAGTCCACCGTATGCACGGGATCATACTCTTTCAGCTTGCCTTCATCCTGAGCGCCATAAGTAACCGCCACACTATCCATACCGGCATTGGCAGCCATGGCCATATCAAACCCGGAATCTCCAACCATAAGCGCCTGATCTGCAGTTACACCGAACCCAGCAAGCAACTGTTCAAGCATCATCGGATGAGGTTTGGAATGGGCATCATCGGCCGTCCGACTGGCCTCAAAATAGGACTGGTAACCGTTAGCGGTCATTGAGCGTTCCAGGCCCGCTCTTTTTTTACCCGTAGCCACCGCCATTTTGATCCTCGTACCTTTCAGATGCTCCAACCCCCGGGTAACCCCGGGGAAAGGACGGGATGGCTTCTGCTCCAGCTCAAGATGAAAGGACCGGTACGCTTCACGATAAGCGGCGACCTGCCCGTCATCCAGCTCAGGATAGAGTTTTGTAACCGCCTCCCCCAGGCTCAGTCCAATAATGCTTTTATAAGTCTCATTTGAAAGAACAGGCAACGCCATGCTCTTTGCCGCCTTGACCAGTGCGGTTACGATATTGGGCACAGAATCAATTAAGGTTCCATCCCAGTCAAATACAACCAGTGAATACTCTTTTCTTTCCTTCATACCTGATCAATCTTCTACTGCTTGTCCAGATGTCTGTAACGCGAGAAAAAACACGCCATCAATATCCAAAAAATATTAATTCCTGATCGTCTCAAGGACCTCCTCAAGATCTTCCGGCAAAGGGGCATCAATTGTCAAAGACTGGCCATCCGGCAGAACCAGTTTAAGTTTGGCGGCATGAAGAAACAGCCGCTTCAACCCAAACTCCCTGAATCGTCTATTATCTTCATCCGGCGTGTATTTATCATCTCCAAGGATCGGGTACCCGGCGTGCAGACAATGCACCCTGATCTGGTGCGTTCTACCGGAAACCGGACTGGCCTCTACCAGAGTGACCGCTTCATTGGCGCAACTGAATCTCTCAAGCACCTGATAAAGGGTTTTTGAACGCTTACCCTCTATGTCCACCGTCACCATCCGCTCTCCGGATCGAAGGGTATTTTTCAGCAAAGGGGCATTCACAAGAACTTTCCTGCTCGGCCAACGTCCCAGGACGAGGGCGTTGTAGATTTTACTGATTTTATCTTCCTTCAGCTGAACATGAAGATAACGAAGCATGCTTCGCTTTTTGGCAATCATCAGGCAGCCCGAAGTATCCCGGTCCAAACGATGCACCAGTTCCAAACTTCGATCCTGTGGGCGGATGTTTCTCAGAGTCTCGATAACGCCATAGGAGATACCACTGCCACCATGAACAGCAATACCGGCTGGTTTATTGATGATAATCAGAGATTTGTCTTCATAGAGGATGGCGTCTTCCAGCTTCTGGATAATAACAGCCCCAGGCGTTGCCATGGGAGCCTTTTCAGAAATTCTGACAGGAGGAACCCTTAACAGATCCCCATCCTGAAGCCGGTAATCTGCAGTTACACGCTTTTTGTTTACTCGTACTTCACCTTTACGGATGATTCTGTAAACCCGGGTTTTGGGCACACCTTTGAGAATCCGTACCAGATAATTATCGACCCGTTGCCCGGCATCTTCGCTGTCAATATTGATCATTTTTACCGCTTGGCGGGATTCTCCGGCTTGCCGGGAGTCGTTCTGATGTTTATCCATTGCGCTATAGTATCAGCTTTCCGTCATTTGAAGCACTTACTGATTACTGGTATAGTTGTTGCACTGCCTTATGCGTATATGAATAGGCAGTTCGATTTACGAATCCTGAGAGCGGCCGACAGCGGAACTGGCAAATAGGAAAGAGCCATAAAGCCACTTGAACCAGAGCCGATGACACTCAGGACAGATGAAACACCATCACGGCCCAGCCGTGTAAGATAAACAGCGCTACTCTCTGTCAAGCAGTGCACCCCCGGATTCCGGGCGTGAGGAGAACTCCGGGAAAAATGACATTATAATCGGCCTACTTTTTTATCGAGCCAATCGCTATCGATAAACGCCGAAAAATTCCCGGTTAAACTGAATTCCCCGCCCAGGGTGACCCGTCTGGATTAAGACCTGGTCACCGGTTTGATGCTAAATAGTTACAAAGCTGGTTAAAGAAGTACTGGGAAGTAACCCTGATAGCACAGATTATAAACCGGCAGTTCCGCATCAGTGACGGACCGGAAGACAAGAAAACGGGCAGTGCCGGCTTGAGAGGATAGCCTCTGAATGTATTCGGTACTCTATGAAGAGAATGTTAATCAACGCAACTCAGTCTGAAGAGTTGCGCGTTGCGCTGGTTGATGGCCAGCGCCTTTACGACCTGGATATCGAGTCCGGCGCTCGTAAACAGAAAAAAGCCAACATCTACAAAGGAAAAATCACCCGGGTTGAACCCAGCCTGGAAGCGGCTTTTGTCGATTTTGGCGCTGAGCGTCACGGATTCCTCCCCCTGAAGGAGATCTCCAGAGAATACTTTAGCTCCCCTCACCAGGGTGGTCGTCCCAACATCAGGGACGTTATCAAAGAGGGGCAGGAAGTCATTGTTCAGGTAGACAAAGAAGAGCGTGGCAATAAAGGCGCTGCTCTTACGACGCTGGTCAGTCTGGCCGGTCGTTATCTGGTTCTGATGCCCAACAACCCAAGAGCCGGCGGCATTTCGCGTCGCATCGAAGGTAATGAACGGGCTGAACTCCGTGAAATCCTGAGCAACCTCAAGATCCCTTCCGAAATGGGTGTTATTGTCCGCACAGCAGGTCTCGGTTGTTCCGGGGAAGAGCTGCAGTGGGACCTCGATTACCTGCTTCAACTCTGGAGTTCCATCAAGGATGCGGCGCAAAAACCTGCACCCATGCTGATTTATCAGGAAAGCAACGTTATTATCCGAGCAATCCGGGACTATCTGCGTCAGGACATTGGCGAAGTTCTGATCGACAAATCCAGCGTATTTGATGAAGCTGTGGACTTCATCACGCAGGTTATGCCCCAGTACCAGCACAAGGTCAAGCTATACAAAGACAGCATCCCGCTGTTCAACCGCTTTCAGATCGAATCTCAGATTGAAACAGCTTTTCAGCGTGAAGTTAAGCTGCCTTCCGGTGGTTCTATTGTCATTGACCCCACTGAAGCCCTGGTTTCCATAGATATTAACTCTGCCCGGGCAACCCGTGGTGGCGATATTGAAGAAACGGCACTCAACACCAACCTGGAAGCGGCCGATGAAATCGCCCGTCAGCTCAGACTCCGTGATATCGGCGGGCTGATCGTGATCGACTTCATCGACATGAGTCACAACCGCAATCAGCGTGAAGTCGAGAATCGCATTCGTCAGGCACTCTCCATGGATCGCGCACGCGTGCAGACTGGACGCATTTCTCTTTTCGGACTGCTGGAAATGTCTCGTCAGCGTCTGCGCCCGTCACTGGGTGAAACCAGCGGTGTGGTCTGCCCAAGATGCTCCGGCCAGGGCACTATACGTGATATTGAATCCCTGGCCCTGTCTATACTGCGCCTGATGGAAGAAGAAGCTCTCAAAGACAAGACTTCTGAAATCCGTGCCCAGGTGCCGGTCGCTGTTGCTGCCTTCCTGTTGAATGAGAAACGCCAGACCATCGCCAAGATTGAGAAGCGTCACAAGATTCGCATTGTTGCGATTCCCAACCCCAACCTGGAAACACCCCATTACGACGTCCAGCGTCTGAGAGATGATCACGTTCTGGAAGGCTCCGAGAGCAGCTACGAAATCATCACTGCCGAAGAGCCACAGGAAGAAAAAGTGACCGCTTCACAGACCAGGGCAACTCCACGTCAGGAAGCGGCGGTTAAGAACGTAGCTCCATCACAACCCGCGCCCGCTCTAGCTGAAAAACAAGGTCTGCTGAAGTCTTTTGTCAGAGCAATTGGTGGTCTTTTTACGGCCGAAGAAACCTTACAAAAACCTGCCCAGACTGAAACCCAAAAGCCTGCTCGTCAGCAGCGCCAGCCAAGAGATCGCAATAATCAACAGCGCGACTCTCAGCAGCGAGATCATCGTGGCCAGCGCCAACAACGCAACAAGCCACCGCACCGCAAAGAGCAGCCTGATGATCGTCAGGCTCGAAATGATCGCCGTCGCGGTAGTCGCCAACAGGACGAGAGAAGAGACGACACGCCCCGTCAGGAACGCGTTGCTCGCCAACAGCCGGAGGAGCGTAGCTCTCGTCGCCAGCAGCAGGAAAGAAGAGACCGCCGTGAGCCTTTAGCAGAACGGAAACATCAGGACCAGACCATTTCCGAGCAGCAGGAAGATAACCGCCGCCGTCGTCGTCCCGGCTCTGCACATCGCAGAAGAAACAATCGCCCCTCCCAGAGAGATCGTAACCAACTGGAACAACCTGTACTACCATCTCTGTCTCAGCCTGAAGAAGGGAAGACGGAAGCGCCAGCGCAACCTGCTGCCACCAGAGCGCGTGAGGCTATAAAAGAGCCTGTAGAACAGACCTCTCAAAAACAGAGTGCTAAACCGGCTCCCGAGCTGGACGTAAGAGACTCTCAGGAATTAAAAGCCCCACTGGAAGCTCCGGCTGAAAAGACGGCTGCCAGAGAATCTGAACAGAAAGCATCCCACCAGTCAGAAAAGGTCGATGTTATTGCCGAAGCGCCAACAACCAGGCAGGCTGAGGAAGCCGTCAGCAAGGCAGCTCCTGCCAATGAGCAGAAGCCTCAGGCTGAAGATACCCGACCTGCTAACCAGCCAGTTGCTGAGGCACCTGAAACTGCAGCACCTCGCATGACTGAAATGGCCAAGGCAGTCGCTGCCAGCAGCCACAGGGAAGCAGCCCCTCTCCAGAAGCCAAATGTTCCGGTTCAACAAAGCGTTGAACCCACAGTCGCAAAAGCAGAAGAACCTGCCAAGCCCGCAACTCCAGCAATTGAGAGCAGCAGGGAAACCGCTCCGGCACCGGTTGCTGAAGCAGCACCTCAACAGCAGGAAGCACGCAAAGCTGCCGAACCCGAAGCTGCAGCCGAGCCAACATCAAATGTTGTTGAGTTCAGCAAGAAAGAAGAACCTGCCCCCCGCCGCAGACGCAGCAGGGCTCACAACGACCCTCGCATGAAGCGTCGTCAGGAGCAACAGCAGGCTTCAACAGCCCAGCAGCCCGAAAGCAAGCCATCTGAAGATGAGCAACCTGCTGTCTCTGCATCACAGGAAAATTAATCATCAAGCCCGGTGAACTATCATCGGGCTGTTATGACTCCAGTGATGAGAGTTCATCATTTCACGCTGTCATGTTGCAATGACGCCCATAGAAAAAGGAGAGGCAATGCCTCTCCTTTCTTGTCTTAAAACTCATATCTTCATGCTTATTACGGGAGTTGGAAAACACGATTGACGTTGCAACTCCGATTACATCGTTACCGCTTTCAATAACCACAAAAAATACAGAGGATCAGGGAACTAAAAGAGATAACGCAAGTCAAATAAATATAAGCCAAGCAAACAGGAGTAAATATCATGAACGGAATCACAACCCCTTCTGACCAATATTACTGGCCCGCTACTGAATATATGCAAGAGGACGAATGTGCTATTTGTTATTTTAGTTTTGCAGAAAAAGAAGTATCGGTTACCAAATGCGCCCACAATTTTCACACATCCTGTCTGGAAACCTGGCTAGAGCATGGAGATGTATGTGCTATGTGTAGGACTCCCCTCAAGGATAGGACTACCCGGCAAGAGGACCCATTTGTTCATATATTGACAGAAGCTGATAACTTCACACCTATCCTGCACCTGATGGACCCTGACCACAATGACTTGCATTTTTTAAATTTGTTGATTGAAGCTCGCGTCAGCTTAAGAAATGGCGATAGCATTTAAACCAACGGACTTTACTCGTTGAGATAAGAGCCTGCTTCTCTTTGCCTGAAAGCCCACCGGATTCTGGCTAGTGTATGGCTGAAAGTCCTTAGACAGATGAAGGTTGAATCTTGTATGGCTATAAGGGCGATTTGGTGCTCTTTAACCATTAACCTTTTTTGAAAAAAACACTTTTTATGCGCAACAATGATCCGTTATTCGCAAATTACCATCTCTATCGCCGAATTTGCCATAACCTCTTTAAGCGGCTCAGGTGGCTCAACATCCGTGAACAAGACATCAATCTGCTCAAGATGACCGAGCCTGACCATAGCACTACGACCATATTTACTGTGATCCGCCGCCAGGAAACAGTGTTTGGCATTACCAATCATGGCCTGTGCGACCCTGACCTCGTGATAGTCGAAGTCCATCAGGGCACCGTCCATATCGATGCCACTGATCCCCATGACGGCATAATCCACTCTGAATTGTTCAATAAAATCCCGGGTTGCCTGACCGACAATACCGCCATCACGATTACGGACTTCACCACCTGCAATGACAACGGTAAAGTCCTCGCGCTGCAGCAAAATTGACGCCACATGAAGGTTATTGGTAACGACTCTTAACGCCTTGTGATTCAACAACGCCCTGGCAACGGCTTCAGTTGAAGTACCGATATTGATAAACAGAGATGCACCATCGGGGATTCTTTTTACCAGCTCGGCAGCAATACAATCCTTTTCTTCACTCAGGCTCATCTTGCGCTCTGAATAAGCTGTGTTGACTGTACTACTGGACGGCATACCTGCACCACCGTGATGCCTGGAGATCAGGTTCTTTTTGTCCAGCTCATTCAAATCTCTGCGAATCGTCTGGGCAGCCACTTTAAAGTGTTGCACCAATTCATCGGTCGTCATAAAGCCATGCTGACGAATCAAATCAACAATTAATTCCTGACGATGGGTCTGAGGTATAGAAGATACAGCGGCTGTCTTGGCAGTCATCCGAAAACTCTTGTCAGCTAAAACACCCTGCAACAGAGTGTCAATCCATGGAGATATTCCAATCAATCCCTTCAGGATACCAATTTCAAATGCTCGTGGCGAAGAAAATTCGAAGGTCTCCAGTGGTGTAACTAGCAGCCTGTCGGACTTGAGCGTCCGTAGCGAGGATTGCGAGAAATTGAGGATAAGAATTTCTGATTCCGAGGAGAATAGCGAGCTATTTGACGAGGGAGCAGGAATTTTTAGACCAATTTATCGCAACCGCAGTAGGACAGTCTTAAGTCCGACAGGCTGCTAGAGTCCGGACAGCAACGCATCATCCAGATTGTAGATATCCTGCCTGAAGCGGACACGACCACGACTGTCTGGCCAGGCGGTGAAGTAAACAAAATAAAGTGGAACAGGCTTTCTGAGTTTTAACTTGCCGGTCTCCGAAGTGGCTTGCAGAGTCCTTACTTCATTTTCCATTCCCTGGCTTTTAAGAATATTGCCAATTAAATGTTCAATATTTTCAACCCGGGTGCAACCGGAACTGAAGGCTCTGACAGATTGCTTGAAAAGATCCGGCTTGTCAGTATCATGCAGGTAAATACTGTAGGCATTGGGAGAGTCCAGCTTATATTTGCCCAGTGGATTCACCTTCCCCGGCTTCTGCTCCAGACGATAGGGAAAGACTCTGCGATTGTATTTTTTCCAGTTAATCGTGTCAGGATCCAGCTCTCTTGCAGTTGACTTCCAACTCTCATACACGGAAAAACCCTCACGTTTCAGGAATGCAGGATCTTTCTGAGCCCTCTTCAATATCGAAGTCGAGGAAATAGAGGTAGGTACCCGCCAGTATGGATTGACTGTAATACTCTCTATACTTTCCTGAAAAATCGGAGTCTGCCGAGAAGGCTTACCAACAATGGCGCGATAAAGCCTCTGTTTTCTTTGACTCGTCACCCAGGCCACATTAAAACCGGCAATATCCACCAGCACATGAGGATAAGGCAATGATCTGGGCATCCACCTCATTCGCTCCATATTCACCTTCAGGACTTTGATTCTCTGAAGGGTTAATGCAACCAGAGCCTGACGAGTGCGCTCGCCTACATATCCGTCTGCACGAATACGATACTGCTTCTGTAATGTCTTGACCACTGACATGTGGGATCGACTGTAATACCCTGTCGGCAGACGATCAGCCAGATCCAGATCAAATAACCATTGGTTCAGAATCAAGACGGAAGGATGCCGATCGCCTTCTTGCAGCACCATACTCGACGGAAAGTGATCAACAGCTGTCTCCAGATAGGAATAAAACCGTTGTAGTGCTCTCATGAACAACTCATATTGCGGCAGCCTGGGCTCAATCATATCAAGCGAGTTGGAGTCCATATGCTCTTGCAATACAGGCAAAGTAGCTGTGTCTGCAATTCTCCACCCAGGCTGATAAACCCTTCTGTCCAGTCGCCCGGTATCCAGATAAGCCGCAAATTCGTAAGCGACTTTTCGAACATTCTGCTCGGAGGGATCAATCGCCAGCTGCAACCACTGACTCTGAGGAAATTCAATACCATGCTGGGGCGCTGTCGACATCCAGCTGATCAACTGCTCACTGGAAGCAGCTTGTGAATACCCTTCATTCTTGATTCGGATATCAGGCTCAGAAGATGCTGAAGGGACTGATAACCAGTCCTCGGCGGACACGGCTGTAGCCAATAGGTTAACAAAAAGGTATGGCAACACTAACGATAGAAAACCACGCATGAAAGCTCCATTTACAGTGCAAGCCTCACTGCATCAAAGGCTTTCATCGAACAGAAAACATCTCGTACTTTTTTAAGAGTAGACAGCCTGAAAAATGGGTTTTTCTTTATCATCAGAAGGGAAAGGGAATGCCAGAAAACTGGCACTCGCTATTGGAAGAGCTAAAGGAATTAATAGACTCTTGGCTCCATCTCCAGCTCGACGCCAAACTTATTATGAACCTCAGCCTGAATATGTCTGGCCAGCCCCAGAAGATCATCGGGCTCTGCTCCACCATGATTGACAAGTACCAGAGCCTGCTTGTGATAAGTGCCTACCGATCCCTGACGAAAACCTTTCAGACCCGCCCTGTCAATCAGCCAGCCAGCGGCCAGCTTCCAGCGGCCTTCAAAGGGATAAGCAACGATGTCAGGGTAATCTGCCTGCACCTTCTTCAAAAGTGCTTCATTCACTACAGGATTCTTAAAGAAACTACCGGCATTACCCAGTTTCAAAGGGTCAGGCAATTTTTCCCTGCGAATATCAGAGACAGCATCACTGATCGCAAAAGCATCAGGGCTCCCGTCTGAGCGCCGCTCTAGTTTCTGCTGTAAATCGCCATAAGAGAGCCTGGGCGACCACCTGGCATCAAGAGCAAACGAAACAGACGTGATGATAAAGCGGTCTCGAGCTGATTGCTTGAAGATCGAGTCACGATAGCCAAACCGGCAATCCTCAAGAGAAAAGCTTTTCAGTTCTCCGGACTGGATATCCAGTGCTTCCAAACTCCGGAAGTAATCTTTGATTTCAACGCCATAGGCACCAATGTTCTGAATCGGTGCTGCTCCTACACTCCCCGGAATCAGGGAGAGATTCTCAAACCCGAAAGCCTGTTCAGACAGAGTCCAGCGGACAAACTCATGCCAATTCTCACCCGCTCCCGCAGTCACAGTGACACATTCATCTTCTCGGGAGATGACCTTTTTGCCAGGAATATTGATATGGACAAACAGAGCCTCCTGATCACCACTTAACACCAGATTACTACCACCACCCAGAGGAACAAGGGGTAGATTCTTTGTGCTTGCAAAAACAATGGCCTCGCGGAGATTCTCAACCGAAACGGCATCAACGAAATAACGGGCATTGACTCTGAAACCAAAGGTGTTCAGA
This sequence comes from Endozoicomonas sp. 8E, assembly GCF_032883915.1. NCBI lineage: Bacteria > Pseudomonadati > Pseudomonadota > Gammaproteobacteria > Oceanospirillales > Endozoicomonadaceae > Endozoicomonas > Endozoicomonas sp. 8E. The sequence goes on from NZ_CP120717.1 coordinate 4,437,810, forward strand.
GTCTGGAGGGAATAATTTTCAAGAATTCTCATGAACTACCGCAATTCACTCCGATCATGATGTTTGATGTGCTCCAACAGTGACACCCCTCCTTTCTCAACCAGAGAGAGCACTTCGGTAAAACCCTGTGCCCCACCATAATAGGGATCAGGCACTTCACGTTCAGAAACATCACTGAAAGACAGAAAAAGTTGTACTTTGTGGCGGTAATCAGGCGGGCAGATATCCAGCAAATCACCGAGATTACTCTCATCCATGGCCAACACATAATCAAACTCTTCAAAATCAGAGATTGAAACCTGCCGTGAACGAATAAACGACAAGTCATAGCCCAGACGTGAAGCTTCTGCCATTGACCTGCCATCGGGCTCTGCTCCCTTGTGCCAGCCACTGGTACCGGCTGAATCCACCCCGATCTGTCCAGATAAACCGGCCTGCTCCACTAAATGAACAAACACACCATGAGCGGTGGGAGAACGACAAATATTGCCCAGACAGACAAAAAGTACCTGAATCATCCTTTTACCCTTGCTTGACTGCCAATCAGGAAATATCTGCCAGCCTGTTCTCCATGAGCCCCCTGATCACTTCAAGATCGTCTTCCGTATCAACCCCGTGGGGAGGTGTCTCCATGGCGTCGGCCACATGAATACGATGACCATTCCAAAGCAGTCGCAACTGCTCAAGCGACTCAACGGACTCAACCGGACTCTGTTGCCATTGCACGTACTGATTCAACAGGTTGACACGATAAGCATAGATACCGATATGGCGTCTGAAAATATCCACCTTGGGCAGAGCTTTACCACTGTCAGCAAACTCATCTCTGGCCCAGGGCACAGGAGCACGACTGAAGTAAAGAGCAAACCCTTCATGATCAGTCACTACCTTGACCACATTGGGATTAAACAGATCTTCCCGATTTCGCACAGGCTCCGAAAGAGTTGCAGCACCCGCCGAGTCAACCTGTATGAGATTATTAGCCACCTGATCGATAACTTTTGCCGGAATCAGTGGCTCATCCCCCTGCACATTAACAATCACCTCATTGTCACCCATCTCATAAAGGCGGGTCACCTCCTGAAGCCGATCGGTTCCGGAGGGATGGCCGGAGAGTGTCATGCAGGCCTCGGCATCGAAACTTTCAGCCACTTTGACAATACGCTCATCATCCGTCGCGATAATGACGCGATTGGCGTGACTCTCACAGGCCCGCTCATAGACATGCTGAATCATGGGCTTACCACAGATATCAATCAGCGGCTTGCCGGGCAGACGACTGGAACTGAATCGGGCAGGAATAACAACAGTAAATGCAGCATTGGAAGCACTCATCAGGCTGACGTATCCTCTTGGGAAGGTGTCGCTCCGCCACCTTCAAGCCGCTCATCAGCAGTCAGGGTGCGGGCTTCGTTTTCCAGCATAACAGGAATACCATCACGAATGGGATAGGCCATGCCGCAGGGACGACAAATCAGCTCAGCCGCTGATTTGTCGTATTTCAGATCGCCCTTGCAGTGGGGACAGGCCAGAATCTCAAACAGCTTCTTGTCCATGGGTATCCTTATCAGGCCGACTCTGCGGCCCATGAGTTTCAATCAGTGTCAGAATTCGTTCAAAAACCGACTCAGGCACCTTTGCCTGGACCGGCAGAAACCAGAAACGGGATTCTGCGAAAGCAGAGCATTTTACTGCATCCTTGGCCGTCATGATAACAGGCAGATTGTCCCGAAACTGAAAATCTTCTTTCCTGAACCCATAATGATCGGGAAAAGGATGGGGAATTACCTCGTATCCAAGCTTTTCCAGCGTTTTGAAAAAGCGCTCCGGATTACCGATACCTGCCACGGCATGTACTTTTCCGGAGGCAGGAGGCTGGTCTGTATTTTGCCCATTGACAGGCTTGAGTGCACCTGGCTCAAGGGAAAAACGTTCAGAGTGACAATCCAGCGTCCCGGAGGGCTCGCCATTGATCAGCACCTGATCCACTTCCCTGAGTCTGTCCGGGGGTTCCCTGAGAGGTCCGGCAGGCAGAACGAGACCATTACCCAGCATTCTCTGGCCATCAATCACCACCAATTCAACGTGGCGATCAAGATTATAGTGCTGAAGACCATCATCAGCGATGACCAGATTACACTTTTTCTCTTCAATCAACGCTTTCGCTGCTGAAACCCGATCCGGGTCAACCATAATCGGGATATTCAACTGCTGAGCCAACATTACAGGTTCATCCCCAACCAGAGCAGGATCAGAGCCAGGCAATACTTCCGCGGGTAAATGAATGCCCTTACCGGCTCCAAAGCCCCTACTGGCAATCCCGGGCTTGAATCCCTGCTGGATTAATTTTGCCACCAGACTGGCTACAAAAGGCGTTTTACCTGTGCCCCCTACCGTAATGTTGCCAACGATAATAACAGGAACAGGCGACTGCCAGCGCTCTGAGCGCTCTAGCTTTACCCGGCGGCTTTGGGCGATTCGAGCGAATAAAAAGGACAGTGGAAGCAACAGTCGGGTCCAGCACCCACTGCCGTACCATGACTTGAGAACCGAGTCACTGAGTACCGCCTGCCAACGACGAGATTCCTTGCTTTCCATAGGGGGGGTCAGTCGCTCTCGTAAGAAAAAAATGCCAACGCAGTCTTTAGTGACTGCGTTTGTACCAGAGGTAACAGGCCTTTCAGGCTCATTTACCGTTACTGTTCCGATTCTACCGGTTTGCGCGTTGTCATGCTGAGGTTGGCAAAACCGAGCTGACCGGCAGCATCCATGGCGGTGACCACTGACTGATAAGGTGTCTTGGCGTCTGCCGTAATAGTAAGAGGCAGATTGGAGTCTCCCTCACTGACTTTTGCCAGGGCATTTTTCAATGTGTCCAAACCACTGTTCACAAGAGACTGGCCATTCACCGCATAATTACCTTCACGGCTGATGGTAATTTCCACCTGAGTTTTCTCAACAGACGCGCTTTGCTCTCCACTGGCTTCCGGTAAATCAATGGCTAACTGAGTCTCTTTGGTGAAGGTCGTCGAGACCATAAAGAAGATCAGCAACAGAAAGACCACATCAATCAGCGGTGTCAGGTTCAGCGAGACTTCTTCCCGGGACTGGCGACGAAATTTCATCACTTGCCCTCGCGGTCTTTCAGCTTACGCTCTCCCTGGAGCACTTCCACCAGCTTGGTGGCTTCCTGCTCCATAGTCACCACCAGTTCATCCACACGACGGGTAAAATAACGGTGAAAGATCAGACTGGGAATCGCAACGGTCAGACCAGCTGCAGTGGTGATCAGGGCTTTGGAGATCCCCCCTGCCAGCACACCGGCATTTCCTGTACCTTCCAGCATGATCACTGTAAACACATCAATCATACCAATGACCGTGCCCAGCAGGCCCAGCAAAGGGGCAATGGCAGCCACCGTTCCCAAGGTATTCAGATAACGCTCCAGCTCATGGATAACCCTGCCTGCCTGTTCCTCAATACTTTCTTTCATGATATCGCGGCCATAGCGGGCATTACTGATGCCTGCAGCAAGGATTTCACCCAACGGAGACCCACCCCTCAAGCCACTGACTTTCTTGCTGTCCAGATCATTATTCTTTATCCACTTCCAGACCTGAGACAAAGTATTTCTGGGTGCAATACGCGACGGTCTGAGCGTCCAGAGACGTTCAAAAATAATCGCCATGGCAATGACAGAACTAAGCAGGATTGGCAACATCAGCCAACCACCGGATTTCACCAACTCGAACACAGCCCATTCCCTTCCAGAAGCCTGTTTAATAGAAAGACTCTATCATAGAGCATCGGCTTAAAACCACGCACACATGCGTCTCAACTCTAATATTGCTAACAACCTAAGTGCAAACATTGGACAGCCCCTTCTCAGCGCCACCAGTATCTGGCACTTTGACTTTTGTACTTTTTCACGGTCTCAGGCTCCTTCCCCATAACAAAACTGAGGGTTCCTGAACTGGCCGTGTTGAAGAGAGCCGCTCCCAGTTGTTCAACCCGGCTCAGGGTTTCTGCCGTCGGGTGTCCAAATGGATTTCGATAACCCGATGACACCAATACCTGTGATGGGTTGACCTGGGATAGAAACGCCTTTGAGCCTGAAAAGCGGCTGCCGTGATGGGGAAGCAGAAGATAATCTGCCTCAAGATTTTCAACCTGACTGATTAAATAAGACTCGGTTTTTTTGCCAATATCGCCGGTCAGGAGCAACTTTTCAGTGCCGGCTGTCACTTTCAAAACACAGGATCGCTCATTATCAGAAACCGATAATCGGCTGCCTGACAAAACCTCGAACGCCACTCCATCCCATTGCCATTTCATTCCGGGCAGACAGGGGCTCATTGCCCCTTCAAACCCGGCAACTGCAGAGCCTGAAATAATCTCTGCTTCAGGGAATCGCTGATGAATCAAGTCAAGCCCACCAGAATGATCATTATCACCATGGGAAATCATGACACGGTCCACCCGGTCAATACCAAAGCGATTAAGGTAAGGAACAATGATACCATCCACCGAGTTGAAACGGCCTCTGGAAGCCACTCCGGTATCATACAGCAGTGTGTTTCGACGAGTTTGCAAGACCACTGCAACACCCTGCCCCACATCCAGTACGGCCACTTTCACTTCACCTGTTTCAAGATAATCCTTGATGGGGAAAAACAGAGGCAGAAGAAAAAAGGGGAAAAGCACCCTCAACCCAAGCCCTCCGGGTGAAGCCAGAATCAATACGGCTACTGCCATCAGGAGAACTTGTGTCAGTCCTATGCTGACCTCGGGTATGAAGACTGGCAATGAGGATACAGCGGCCAATCCCATGTCCCATAACCTGAAAGTACCATCCAGAAAATGAAGAATCCCGTTAGAGAGCGAAGTAAAAACAGGCTGAAAGGCCAAAGCAAGAAAAGCTGCAGGCACCACCAGCAGCCCCATAACAGGAATCGCAACGAGATTAATCAGCGGTGAAAACAGAGATACCGACTGCTCATTGAATAACAACATGGGAGCCAGCATCAGGAAAACCAGCCATTGAGGTCTGAGCCAAAGCTTCGACCTGGCGCCCATACTGACATCGTCATCAGCTTTCATGCAAAGCCGTCCACAACAGCCGTAAAGCAAAATACCCACCGCCGAAAAGGAATACCAGAATCCGGCACTGGTTATAGCCAGAGGCTCGATAGACAATACGACACAAAGCGCCAACAGGAACAACGTCAGGGGTCTGGCTTTAATACCCAGTAAAGGGCCCGATAATGCCAGACCGGTCATCACCAGCGCTCTCTGAACCGGTACCGTAAAACCTGCCATAAAGGCATACATCAGGGCAAACAAGAGCCCTGCTCCAGCCGCATATCGGGGTAAGGTAATCTTCCTGAGAGGAACAACGCCTGTTTGTGCCAGCATCATCATTAGCCAGTAACCTACAGCCGCCATAAGACCTATGTGCAGTCCCGAGATCACCATTAAATGAGTTGTACCCGTCTGATTCAACCACTGCCATTGCTGCTGAGAGATTCCTGACTTGTCACCAATTAACAGCGCCGATAACAAGCCGGCAGAATGCTCGCTGCAATGTTGATAGAGCCAGTTTCGCACAGCACTTCTAAAGCGGCTTCTGAAGAAAACCATGCTATCAGAAGTCGCTATTTTTTCGCCTGTTTTGACATAACCCGTAGCCTGAATGTTCTCTCTGGCTGCCCAGGCCTCTCTGTCGAAAGCCCCAGGACTTCGATTGCCCTGAGGGTGCTTGATCCGAACCTGTAATTTCCATAACTCTCCAGCCTGAACTTCAGGTGCCCGGTACCAGCTGAGTCGAATCTTTTTAAGATACCCGGCAGTCTTTCCCTCCAGCGTTTTCACATTAAAATCAAAGCGGGTAAGATGTGGATGATAAGCAGGAATATCAGAGATAAATCCTGTTACTATCATCGCTCTGCTTTCTTGCTCAGTGTTGATCCAGCTCTTCTTAAGCCCATCAGCATGTAAAAATCCTGTAAAGATTCCGATCAACCCCAACCCGGCATAAAGGAGAATAGGCACCGAAAAACCATTCAGGAGATAACTAACACCTGGCAAAATGCTCCGAAGGCTTCGATAGCCTTTATAAAATCTCCGGAATCTCAACACTCTGTTTAATGGCACAGAGTCTGGGGTTTGGACGACTCCAGCCTCCATGATGACATGCAGCAGCCCGGTTATAATCAACAGCACGCCCAGGACGCCGATAACCCTGATAGACATATCGCCTGGTATTGTCGGAAAAAGAACCGTCAGCACTATTCCCGATAAATAGCTACAGTATGCTGTGGGAAGATAGATAGTGTGTTTCATTTAATCAGTGCATAATGTCGCGCTTTTTGCAGAGAACCCAACGTCAGACCCAAGATCAGTTTAACGTTTGGATCAGGCTCTCAGCATAGTCATCAAGATTGGATTATGCTGAAAGGTATGCTGGTTAGATGGCTTTCAACCAACCAATTCTGCAAGGCAATGACAGGCTGAGTGGTAAATGCTCACAAGATTGCCTGATCAAAACAACCGGAGACGACCGACTTTTAAGGTGTGAATCACTAAACTCGATTCGCTAATTATGGAACGGTATTTCCACACTGAAGACTGGAAATCAGTCTCAGATCAGAGAAAGAGTACAGTTAAGGGACATGGCGAGGAAACTGATAAAACGCTATCTGCCGGATCCGGGAACCATCAAGGGCAACCGCCATCTTCGGTTTCTGGGCAGCACTATCCATGACGCCAACCTATGGCACCTGAATCGTCGCTCTGCAGCCAGCGCTTTTTTTGTGGGTGTGTTTTGTGCCTTTATCCCCATCCCTTTCCAAATGGTTGTGGCTGCTGCTATGGCCGTGGTATTCCGCTGCAACCTACCCCTCTCGGTAGCTCTCGTCTGGATCACCAATCCGGTCACTATGCCAGCCATATTTTATTTCACCTATAAGGTGGGATGCTACATTCTGGATGTCCCCATCAGCGAAACCCCTTTTGAGCTCTCGGCACATAGCCTGGGTGTTGAATTGGCCAGAATCTGGAAACCCCTGTATCTGGGCTCATTAGTTACCGGTGTTATTCTGGGTTTTCTTGGCTACCTGCTGATCAGGCTATACTGGCGCTGGAATGTCGTTCACAACTGGCGCCAGCGACGCAAACGTACAATATGCAAAAAGTCATAGGCCCTTCTTTGCCCAAATGTCCCTTATGGACATTATTCCAGTCCGGGGTATAAAGGGATAAATTTCACTTAAAATGCGACATTTTTATTCTATTACTATGGACAGGAGATCGCTGTCTTCCTATAGTTATCGCCATGAGTTAGAGCACTCACCTTTCGAAAACTTTTTTTGACTCCTCGGTAATCCAAATACTGCCATGCAAAGAAGCTTCCAAAAGCGCAAGCCAAAGCTGGAAGGTCGCGGTGTGCTTGAGAACATCAGCACCGAAGGCCCACACAGTGACTGGCTGGGTATGCCCGATTATTACATCCACACACTGACCATATCCGATGATGAATATAAGTACCTCTCAGCCGACAAGACCTTAGATGTCAATGTGGGCGATACTGTCGTCTTCCGCTATAAAGAGCAGAGCAATGAAAAGCGTATCGACAAACGTTCTCTGGGTATCTACATTGACCCAAGCCAGTATATGAGCGACAACTGATCGGTACTTTCTGAGCTGCACTTCCACTGAAGTGCAGTTTGTGCGGGGCTCCGCTCCATATAGCTCTCCTTCCAGCAAGCTCCCCATTGATACACCGGATAAAGTTCAGGGCTGTGGCTGCATGCCCAACCATAAGTCTCACATCATCATTATTACTAGGAGCCTGACCGAGAATAGCGCCCGTAGCGAGGACGGCAGAAAATTGAGGATGAAAATTCGGTTTTGTAAGGAGAATAGCGAGCTATTTGACGAACAAAAGCGGATTTTCAGACCAATTTGCTGCCGCCGCACGACTGCATGGATGCAGGAGCTAGAGCAACGCAGGAGCAGTTGCCGCGTAGGGCAGTCTATTCTCGGTCAGGCTCCTAGCCATCCATGGCTCCACTCTTATTCTACGTAAGGATATGCAAGGGTCATTCGATGGTTAGAAAGCTTTATAGTCACCTTTGATTGCCATGAAGGATCATACCTCTCCACAACACCTCGCACTGTCAGATAACTCTTAGAACCCTTTCCTATGAATTCACCATTAATCTCTCCACTTAGCGTCTTCCCATGAAGATTGATGTTCTGAAACCAAAAGCTGAAATGGTTGCCATTGCACAGGTTGGCCAAATCCGCTGAGTTACCATAGGGATTGACCAAAAAATACTCTTCTCTGCCATCAGGAACCAGTTGCAGGGTCAAAACCATGAGACCGCCAGGATTCACATGCAGTTTCAGGAGGAGTTTGTTAATGCCTATGTTATGCAATTTGGCCAGATACTTAGCATCAAGCCTGTAGGTCCCTGCTGGAATGGCGCAGGGAGTAATCGCCTGTCCAAATACATGCGGCGGAGGCATTGTGTCGTAGCCAGGATAAGGTGGGAACTCAAAGCCAATGGCAAAAACCAGCTGTGGAATAGCCCATAGGCTGTACCAGTATCTTTTCATGATATATTACCCTATCGTCAGGAATCAGAGCGTTAATGCGTATCGACGAGATTCTTCAGGATAGGCGAAAGGTAAGGTCTGCTGTGCTATTACAGGGTGTTTATTATCGCCTCGATCAAAAACCACTGAATTCTGGCGTAAATCCATCAGTACCATAGTCATCACTCCGTTGGCGATGCCGCCCGGTGCGTGAGGGTGGTTGCTGTCGCAAAAGTGCTATAAATTCTTCTGCGTTTTTATTGGATAAAGATTCCAGGAAAACAAGCTGATGATAAAGAACTTTTCTGGACAGGGGTGAAACTCCATCTTCGCGACAATAGATGTTTAATTGCTTCCAATCCCTTAAAATCCCCTTATCGTTACCATGAATAAAAAGAGGATGACTACTTGTGAAGCTCATTGCCTGCCTGGCTATGTTCGCACTACTTTCAGGCTGCACAGGAATTCCCGAACGCGTAAAGCCAGTAAAACCTTTTGACATCGAAAAATATATGGGCAAGTGGTTTGAAATTGCCCGACTGGATCACTCCTTTGAGCGAGGACTGAGCCAGGTCACTGCTGATTACACCTTACAACGGGATGGTTCTGTCAAAGTGATCAACTCTGGCTACTCTGAAAAAGACGATGAATACCATCAGGCAACAGGCACGGCAAAGTTCGTTCAACAAAGTGATGAAGGCTATTTAAAAGTCTCTTTTTTTGGCCCCTTTTATGGCTCTTATGTTATCTTTGAGCTGGACCAGAAGGGCTACCAGTACGCTTTTATCAGCGGTTATAACAAGAATTATCTATGGCTTTTGTCCCGAACCCCTGAAGTGAGCCAGAAGTTAAAAGAACAGTTCATCCAGCAATCCGGTAAGCTCGGATTTGATACTGACCAGTTAATCTGGGTCAAACAGTGATAGTCAGAAACTGAACTGTCAGGGCTGAGAATGCTTCTCGCAACTTTCTCAATCCCTCGGCTGGCAGTGTAGCCACCGATACCCAGCTGGATCATGCTTAACATACTCAAATATCTGACACTCCCCGCTACTCGCTTCGCTCTGGGCGAGGGTTCTTGATTGCTCAAATTACCATTGGTCGCCAGCACGGTCGCAATCAGCTTTTCAGACTTGCAAGTTAGCAATATTGTCTATAATCGTGCCATCAATAAAAAAGAGAACAACCGATGGAACACTACAAAGAAGTCTTTGTTTGGCAAATATTATTTATTGCTTGCCTGCTTTTTCTTTCCGTAAACGTTTTAGCTAATCACACATGTAATCAATGTGATAAGTCAGATCAGGAATGTGACTGCCCCAAGGCTGAGGCATTTAGCCCAAAAAATTTGATTGATATGACAACACTGAGATTGCAAAGCTCAACAGGTATTAGTCCCGATGCTAAACTGCCCTCTCATCTGAGTATTGGGTTTTATCAGGCATTAATGCCAACCTCAACCAGTGGCTCGCCTGAAACCCCAGCTCTCACTTTGCTGTTCAACACACCCCAGGATCAAAGCCTGATGGCAGGGTATCTCAATGCCATGGGTGCTCTGTTAATAAATGACAGTCAAGGTACTGAAATAGACCCAAATTTTGTATTTGCCATTCAGGACAGGGAAACTGTACAAGGTGATATACAAACTCTGGAGTTTCTGCAGGCTACAACTTTTAATGATCAACAACTTAATGATTCGCGTCATGAATTTATTCCTGAAGAAATAACTGAACTTGGCCAACAAATCCGTAATTGGATTAACAACAATCTTCGACTGGAAATAAACTCCTACCATTTTATTTATTTTCAAACGAAAGATTACAGCGAAGTAAAATACGGAATCTTTGTCTCAGCGGTTGGGAACATTTACTTTATTGCCAAGTCTGGCGTTCATCAATTCAGGGATGGAGGCACTCTTTGCCTTCATTTACACGCAATGCTCTACCGTTTTAAAGTTCGGCAGGTAAGGTATGCAACAAACTTCTTCAGGCGCAACTACTCACTTCTACGTTAAAAGACAGTTGTTCTGTGATTCCTATAAACTGCATTAAGCGCCAATGGTATACCTTGCCAAAGTTCAACTACCGGCAACAAGCCTAAAGCAAAGACGAAAAGAAAAATTCTAATGCAGTAGCTCAAGATACGTTGAGTGATAAGGAAAGAAAATAATAGTTTGTTTCTACAGCCTGTATATAGCATTTTTTAAGGCTCACTTAAATTTATCAAATCATCTTTGAGATGAAAATCAGTGTAGCTCTTCCATTGCTTCTTTGTACATTTCAGCAGATTTCAGAACTTTTGATTCGCATATCTCAATGGGAATCCCTTTTCGCTTTAAAAACTCCAAAGATAAATGAACTACCTCATATGCATCAAAACCAACAAGAACGAATGCAACTATTTTTCATCATTTATCAAACAGTAATTGCACCGTTTTCATAGGCAAGAACTTACGCGCTCGACTACTTTCCTTCGTTAAGGATTCAAAGCCAAACTGTTCATAAAAGGCCGCAATGTTATCGTTCAAACAATCAACAATAACAGCATAAGCCCTCATATGAGCATTAATGTCGTATAAGTGCTCAAGAGCTTTGATCAGAGTAATCTTAGCAAGCCCCTTATCTTTGAAGCCTTCGTGAGCCGCAAGTTGTGCTAACAAAAAAACAGGCACAGGTCTGCACGCTGAGAAGCCTGATCAGCACCTGAAATACAAGCGTGCTTCCACTCCTTGACTTGTTGAGGATAAAGCCCTTTTTTACGGCAGTATTCACTTAACTCTGTTTCTGACAAAGCAGCGGTTTCAACGACCACGGCAAATTTGCTTTCAGCAGACCATTGTTCTGATTTTTGTTCGTTCCCTGGCACAGGTAATCCTTTGTCCCGTCGCTTTTTACGCCAATTATACAGAGTTTGTTCGCTGACACCTTCCTCTCTGGCAACGTCCGGTACAGAGCAATTGTGTGGTGGTAACAGTTTTTTCAAAACAGCTGATTTACGTTCCTCTGAAAAACGAAGCATATTCAACGTCCATCGCCCACTGTCTAGCTTTTATTGGTTAATCAGTGAGCGGGACAACTATCCTGACACCGCGGGTTTAGCCCCTGCCAGCAAGTCTAACAAGGGCTAGCAGCCTGTCGGACTTAAGCGTCCGTAGCGAGGATTGCAAGAAATTGAGGATAAAAATCTCTGTTTCTGAGGAGAATAGCGAGCTATTTGACGAAGAAACAGGGATTTTTAGACCAATTTATTGCAACCGCAGCAGGACAGTCTTAAGTCCGACAGGCTGCTAGACTCTGGTAACTGGCGCTGTTGGCGGATAAATCAGGCAAGCTCTTCATCATTGTGAAGGTCAATGATCGAATCGCTTCCTTCATTCGCCCGGGTTTCTTCGTTCCTGCTGGCCGCAAGACGACTCAAATATTCACTGTCGATACCGCCAGCAATGTATTTACCATCAAAAACAGAACAGTCGAAGTCGGTAATCTCGGGATTCAACGAAGAAACGATCTTCTTTAGATCATCCAAATCCTGGAAGATCAGACGATCTGCCCCGATTTCCTGCTCAATTTCCTTATCAGTCCGATCGTAGGCTATAAGCTCTTCTGATGTCGGCATGTCGATCCCATAAACATTGGGATAGCGAATCGCAGGGGCAGCAGAGCTAAAATAGACTTTCTTGGCACCACTGTCTCTGGCCATTTCAATAATCTGCTGACAGGTTGTGCCTCTGACAATAGAGTCATCAACCAACAGCACATTCTTGCCTTCAAATTCCTGTTGAATCGCACTGAGTTTTTGACGAACGGATTTTTCCCGGACTTCCTGACCAGGCATAATGAAGGTTCGACCGATATAGCGGTTTTTAACAAAGCCTTCTTTGTAAGGAAGCCCCAACCGGTTGGCAATCTCCAGTGCCGATGTTCGGCTGGTATCAGGAATGGGCATGACAACATCAATATCGTGCTCTGGCCAATCTCTGAGAATCTTGTTGGCAAGGATCTGCCCCATTCTCTGATGCGCCTGGTAGACAGAAATACCATCCACAATTGAGTCAGGGCGAGCGAGATAGACGTATTCAAACATACAAGGGTGCTTGGTGCCCTGGACACACTGGAAGCTGTGCAGCTGATTATTTGAGTCTATAAATACCGCTTCGCCTGGCTCAACATCACGGATTACTTCAAAACCAGAGGCACTCAGGGCGACGGATTCAGAAGCCATCATATATTCTGTGCCTTTCTCGCTTTCTCGTTTACCGTAGATCAGGGGGCGAATACCATAAGGGTCACGAAAACCAATAATACCGTGACCATTGATCATAGCAACGACAGCATAACCCCCTTCACAACGCTCATAGACGCGACGAACCGCCTGAAAAAAATCTTCCGGACTGGGCTGCAACTTGCCAGACTGTTCCAGTTCATGGGCGAAGACATTCAACAGAATCTCCGAATCAGAACTGGTATTGATATGGCGAAGATCTGCTTCAAAGAGCTCTTGCTTGATGCTCTGGGCATTGGTGAGATTTCCGTTATGGGCAAGGGCAATCCCATAGGGAGAGTTCACATAGAAGGGCTGGGCTTCGGCTGAGCTGGAAGTACCCGCAGTAGGATAACGAACATGAGCGATGCCCATATTCCCTACCAGTTTTTTCATATGCCGGGTTCTGAAGACATCACGGACCAGCCCGTTATCTTTTCTCAGATAAAAATGCCCTCCCCCCAGAGTTACCATTCCGGCTGCGTCCTGCCCCCTGTGCTGAAGCACGGTCAGCGCATCGAACAACAGCTGGTTAACATTCACTGTCGCCGAAATACCGACAATTCCACACATTTATCACATCCTCAGGCTGGATCAGCGGCTCTAAAGCTATGGCAGGTTAACCTGAAAATCAGCTCTCCCCGCATTTTATGCTTTTGGCTGTCTTTAGAGCCTATTTTTTCTCAAGAGTTCATTGAAAGCCCCACCTGGACGTTTGCCTGTTCCCGGAAAGCTTTCAGAGATTATTTCAACCAGCTTGCAGCACAGGTCCAACCCACTGGACCACTGTTTGCCTGGACCAGTCTGCAAGCAGCAAAAAGTGGGGCAATAATACCGAATCTTGCCATGCTTCGTCATTCTCTAATGGGGCAAATGTCATTAATCCCACCACAAGCACCACAAGCAGGCAGCCTCTGAGCCCCCCAAAAACCATACCCAGCACCCTGTCAGTCCCAGTAAGGCCAGTGGCTTCCACCAATTCTGCAAACAATCGATTCACTAACCCACCCACCAGTAGGGTTGCGACAAAAAGCAGGATTGATGCGGAAATTACTCTAACTGATGGGGTCTCTACATACTGGGTCAGCAAGTTGGCAACACTGCCGTTAAAAGTCCAGGCTACAAAAATAGCCACTACCCAGGTCAGAAGAGAAAGGACTTCCTTGAAAAAGCCACGTTTAAGGCTGATAAGAGAGGACACAGCAACTATGGCCACAATGACCCAGTCGATCCAGGTAAACGTCAAAGGAAAACTCCTGCATTAGTCTTTATTCAGGTCAGATTATCGGTTTTGGAACAGGTACTCAACACACAAAAAAGCCCGTCTCTATGGACGGGCTTTTTTGTGTGTTGAGTACCTACTCTTCAAAAATTATTCTGGATTCGTTTTTCTTCATAAAGGCTTCACCGATGAACTTCACCTGATCAAGGTCATCCATATTCTTGTAAGGACCATGTGCTTTGCGGTGTTTTACTATCTCTTCTGCTGTTCGTCGGCCTACACCTATAAGCTTTTCGTCCAGTTCTTGAACGGTGGCTGTGTTGACATTAACGACCCATTCTTTTTCGTCGCTATTGGCAAATGAGCCTGCAGAGAACATCAAAAGACTGGAAAGAGCGAGGGCTGGGAAAAAATTATTCATAATCAAACTTCCTTATTGATTATTTAAATTTGGCTTCGGATATTTCCAAAACCGTTATTTCCAGTTTTAGACTGCTTTTAGAAAAAGCTAAAGCAATAAATTTAAATAAATCTTCTCGCTTCCAGTAATTTCCCGTAAGTCACTGTTTTTTCTGCATCCAGTTATGATGTCGACAATGTACCCAATTAAAAATCCATGTCAGTATTCTGACCATTTTCAATAGACTCATTAGACCGCCTGGGAAAATGACAAAGACTCTATTGGATCTACTCTATTGGGCGCATAGAGCTAAGAACGGTTCCCTAATGGTCAATGATATTTGAGGGATTGCCTCTCTTGTCGTGAGTCAGACTGTCTGGACTGATCCATCCAATCCACCACATCAGAGGTTGGATTAAAACCATTCACACAGCTGGAAAGCAGATCTCTTAGATCGGTAAAACGCCCACTCCTTGCCACTTCGAAAACAGTTTCCAGGGCCAGCCTATAGTTATTCCATAATTCTTTGCTTTCCATAGCAATACTGATTTTAGGATGACTGGTACCTGTCACATTGTCTCCAATCAACAGCTCTTCATAGAGCTTTTCACCGGGGCGTTCCTGTGTAGACAATTTCAATATCGCCTTCAGGGTTACCCGCTGAGTATTATAAACCGCATCATAAGACTTACCGTGATCTTTATACGACCACATTTTTTTCCATAACACTTCATCATTGGTGGTGACCATGCCACCTTCACCGCCGGTGGTCATAATCTTGTCCTTGCAGAATGATCAGGCACCGATGTGGCCAACACTCCATGACTTTATTGGACAACACTACACGGCTGAACGCATCGGCCTCTTCCTGCGTATAGGAAGGTCAGGGGGAAAAGGGCTGTTTAGCATGTTTTTTTTCAAACTGAGTCATTAAATTAATGGCAAATCTCACTATCCGCTTCCCGTAGACCGTTATCTGAAAAAGATAAGAAAAAATGCTTAACGGGTTAAGGACAACGGGAAACGAACAGCGGCTTTATCTGGACTACTATGAAATACCAAAAGGATTGACGGTAAAAATTGCAAAATCTCAAATTGAGATATAAGGTTAACAATGCATATCATTGCAAAGCGAAAGTTCTCTGAAGCGGCAAGAAAGTACCCGCAGCACGCCGGGGCCATTATGGAAACCTACCTGGTATTGAATAAACGCAGCTTTGTGGATATTCATTCCTTAAAACAGATCTTCAAAACGACAGAGCGTTTTCGTTATGACAAAGATGCCTATGTCATCGATATTGCCGGTAACCACATCCGGCTGGTTGGCATTGTTTACTTTAAGAATCAGAAGCTCTTTGTAAAGCACATTGTTGACCACAAGGGCTACGATGAAATCACCAAACGCTGCCGAAAAGGAGGAAGTCTGTGAACCTGAACGATTCAAAAGGCATGGCCGAATTAACCCGACGTTTTCAGCATTTACTGGAAGTTGCCCCCTTTCTGGAAGGCATCAATAACGAAAACGAATATCAACAGGCCCTAGATGCTACGGAACTGCTGTACAGAACCATCGGCGATAACCCGAATGATCCCAGAAATCTCCTTCTGGATATGATCGCCCAGAAAATAGAGCACTATGAATACCAGACAGACCCGGTGCTTTCCCAGTGGGACCAACAGGATGGCACAATTGCCCTGATCAAAGTATTAATTCGCCAGCACGGCCTGACTCAGGCCGAACTGCCTGAGATCGGCAGCCAGGGTGTTGTTTCGGAAGTATTAAACGGCAAGCGACCGCTGAACCTGCGACAGATGCAAAGCCTGGCTAAACGGTTTGATTTGCCGGTGACTCTTTTTCTGGAGCATGAGGAGCATTGATTGTCGTTGTTCTAAACAGCCGTCTTTTCAGACTCTAAATATTCATCAACGGATAACAGTGGATTTTTCGTAGCATTTTGTATCTGGCTCACCGATCATTTCAAAAATATGAGCCGTTCAATATGGACAGGGATTAAGCAAACATCATAGCAAACGACAGCTCAATGGTAGTTCAAAACTCCTCGCTCTGGTTTTGATTCAGCTTGTCTGGACTGATCCATCCAATCCACCACATCAGAGGTTGGATTAAAACCATTTACACAGCTGGAAAGCAGATTTCTCAGATCGGTAAAACGCCCATTTCTTGCTACTTCGAAAACAGTTTCCAGGGCCAGCCTATAGTTACTCCATAATTCTTTGCTTTCCATAGCCATACTGATTTTAGGATGACTGGTACCTGTCACATTGTCTCCAATCAGCAGTTCTTCATAGAGCTTTTCACCAGGGCGTAATCCTGTGTAGACAATTTCAATATCGCCTTCAGGGTTACTTTCATCCTTCAGGGTTAAGCCAGATAAATTAATCATACGCTTTGCCAGGTTGGCTATTTTGACAGGCTTCCCCATATCCAGCACAAAGACCTCCCCTCCGCTGGCCATCGCACCGGCCTGAATCACCAAAAGTGCAGCCTCAGGAATCGTCATAAAATAACGATTAATGTCTGGGTGAGTCACCGTCACAGGGCCACCGACCCGAATCTGCTCACGAAACGCTGGTATAACTGAACCACTCGAGCCCAATACATTTCCAAACCGCACCATTGTAAAACAGGTATTAACGGGTATTTTTGTTTCTGGCCGAAAGCCAAACCTGTCGGAATGGAACAGATTCACCGAACGTTCATCAGCCAACCCCTGCAAAGCCATTTCTGCCAGACGCTTTGAGGCACCCATAACATTGGTGGGACGTACCGCCTTATCAGTAGATATCAGAACAAAACGTTCTACCTGAGCAACAATGGCGGCTTGTGCCGTATAAAGCGTACCCAAAGTATTATTGCGTAAACCTTCTTCAATATTTTGTTCAACGATAGGTACGTGTTTATAGGCAGCAGCATGATAAACCGTATTCACAGCAAATCTTCGCAAGGTCTCAATTAATCGATCCGGATTGTTGACCGAACCCAGCACTGCCGCAAGCTGAACCGCTTTACAGTCATTGGTACTCTTTTGCGTCTTTATCAAATCCTGCTCAACAGAATATAAGCTGAACTCACTGTGTTCATAAAGCACAAGACATAAAGGTTTCTTTTTAAGAATCTGACGACAGAGTTCAGAACCGATAGAACCTCCTGCCCCAGTCACCATGACAACCTTACCGGTGATACATTTCTCCAAAAGCTCTTGCCTTGGCTCTACCTCATCTCTTCCGAGCACATCACCAATATCAACTGGCTGAATTTCCTGCATTTTCATGCGACCGCTGGCCAGGTCAGCCATCGCGGGTATAGTTCGAATAGGTAGACCATGTTGTTCAAGAGTATGAACTATCTCCATTCGTCTTTGCCTGCTCGCAGAGGGAATAGCCAGTAACACCTCCTGAACACCTGTCTCCTGAACCATCTGCTCGAAACTTAAGGGTCGGTAAATGCGCCTCCCTTGAATAGCACGACCAGCATTGTCCTTTTTGTCATCTAAAAAAGCGACTGGCTGGTATTCAATCCCTTTGTCTAAAGCGGACATTACCTGCACACCTGCAGCACCTGCGCCATAAATGGCGACAGGAACTCCCCGGCGTGAGTGGCGTTCCCTGCGTGGAAAAAATTCAGGAAAAATATCTGCTATAGATTCCTCTAATAACCAGCTTCTGATCAGATAGCGAGAGATAATCATTGTCGGTAGCAAGAGGAGCCAATATATAAAGGGTATGGACCGGGGAAGATGAGCCTGACCGGAAAGAAACCCAGCCAACATCAGGCAGATAGCAGCATAGGAACAGGCTTTAAAGATGACGATAAGAGAGTCTGAGCCCATGTACCGGAGGACAGCTCTATAAAGTCCCATTTTCACCAGGAAGGGCAAAGTGACCGCTATAGCAATGATAAACGCAGGATAATATCGAGTGAATGAATCCACCATGCTCAGGCGTATATAAAACGCCATCCATAGACAGAAGATTATTGCTATTGAATCGAATAGCAATGCGACCAGCCGTTTGCCTGAGCGTGGGAGTGAGAGCAGTGTGTTGCGCATTTTTATCAAACCCAAAGGTTAAAGTTCGACTTGTGAGGCATGGCGCATAACCTCGCGAAGAACTTCCAGAGTTTTATTTATTTCGCCATCTTTTAGGGTTGGATGAACAAGAAACATCAGACTACTCTCTCCTAGTTCTTGAGCTACTGGAAGTCGTTGCGCCGGTTGAAGCCCGGTATTGTCAAATGCTTTCTCCATATAAATTTCTGAACAAGAACCATGCAAGCAAGGAACACCTCTGGATTGAATTTCAGCAACAACCCTATCTCTTGTCCAGCCTTCTTTTAGTTTTTCAGGCTGAACAAAAAGGTAATATTTATAGAATGCATGTCTAATATACTGCGGAACTTCAGGTAGCCGCAAAGCTGCAAATTCTAGAGACACCTCTCTTATAGCTTCTGCATTGGCCTGACGTTTCCTGTTCCATTCTGGCATCCTTTGAAGCTGAATACGGCCTATAGCTGACTGCATTTCTGTCAGCCGCCAGTTGGTACCGAATGACTCATGAAGCCACCGAAAGCCCGGCGGATGCTCAGTATTGTAAACCGCATCATAAGACTTACCGTGATCTTTGTAAGACCACATTTTTTTCCATAAAGCTTCATCATTGGTCGTCACCATACCTCCCTCTCCGCCCGTTGTCATAATCTTATCCTGACAAAAAGACCAGGCACCAATATGGCCAATAGAGCCAACACTTTTATCCTTATATGAAGCACCATGAGCCTGAGCACAATCTTCAATTACAAACAGGCTATGGCGGTCAGCTAAATCCATAATGTCGTCCATCTCACAAGGCCAACCTGCCAGATGTACACAGATAACAGCCTTCGTTTTAGGTGTTAGAACCTTTTGAATGGTTTCTGCAGTTATATTCTGGGAGTCTCGGTCCACATCAGCAAATACTGGAATAGCACCTGACAAAACAATAGCACTGGCTGATGCAAGGAAAGTACGGGATGTAACAATTACTTCATCACCAGATTTGATATCCAGAGCTTTCAAGGCAAGTTCAAGAGCTAGGGTTCCGTTAGCTACAGCTACAGCATGTTTTGCGCCACACCAACTAGCAAATTCTTTTTCGAATTCTCGACCTTGAGTTCCAGTCCAGTAGTTAACTTTATTAGAGAGTATGGTTTGGGTGACAGCTGAGGCCTCTTCTTCCGTGAAAGAAGGCCAAGGAGAGAATGGAGTATTTAGCATTTAAAGAGTCTTTTATTTTAAGACGAAGTATATCTTATATTAAGAGTACGACTTATAGATATCCCAAGACATTTTTAAGGAAAAAAAATGAATCTATTTTTATATGAGCTTGAAAAGCCTGATCTACATCCATCGAACAGTACTCACCTTTCTCAGTCAATATCTGAATGGTTTTCCAACCAAGACGATTTGGCGTCACAAAGTCTTTAGTAGGGTTATCACCGACATAAACGCATTCTTCAGGCGCAACATTTAAAAATTCTTCTGTTTTTTTGTAGGAGATCTCATGAGGCTTCCAATACTCCTTACCAAGCACATCTGTAATGCAGATATGATCAAAGTAAGTACCAATATTGAGTGATTCAATTTTTTTCTTCTGAGCGACCTGATAGCCATCAGTAATTAATGCAGTTTTATAGAATCTTGATATGTAATCTAAAACTCTCTGTGTCGTTTCGTCTAACTTAATATCAGGGTTATGATTTCTATAAACTGAAACTAACAGCTTTATAAAAGCATCATCATGTGAAAAGCTTAAAGATTCCAAGGCTTCATTGAATACATACCCTCGAGAACCCTTAGAAAATAACAGACTAGCCACTTCATAGAAACCTATCAAATTATAATTCTCTGTAAGAAACTGATCAACAGCCTTAAATCCACTATCTACATACCTATGTTCTGGATATAGAGTGTCATCCAGATCAAAAACTACTGCTTTAATCAACGGATATCTTCTCCACGGACAATAATCTCATCATCATAACGAAGCATAGCCAGATCATCCTGCCAGGCATCCTGCCGGGCTTCACATACCTGATCGGTGAGCTCCTGAATAATCCATTTTGGGAAATCAGCACCAGCATGCAAACTGAGAGGGTGACCACCACCGAAACGAGGGTTAATCTCAATAAAACAGATTCGACCATCTGCTTGTTTAAAGCATTGTACCGTCATACAACCTGCAGCATGAGGCAACTTGGCTACGACATTATTTACTGCTTCGATAATGTCAGCATCGTTAACGGTCAAACCTTTACTGACTTCCCCTGCTCTTGTCTCCAGGCGCTTTCGGGGCACAACACAGCGAACTTGTCCATTAAAATCTACATAGGCATCACAGGTATATTCATCTCCCTGAATGTATTCTTGGACAATGGCATTTTTCACATACTGCCTGAAAAAGTGCAGTTCTTCTAAACTGTTCACCTTATTAACACCAATACTGCAACTTCCATCCCAAGGTTTTACAAGCAAAGGGAAGTCCGATGCATTCAGGTTCTGAATCTCGTTTTCAGAGAACACCTTGGGAGTATCAATTTCGTTATCAGTAAAAAATTGCCAAGTATTATTCTTATCGAAACAGATCTCATTGGTTGCAGGATCACAGACTAATACCTCTGTACCCACATCTATGAACTTGGCTTTATGTTGTGATAGCAAAGTCAGGTCTGTATCGATAAGGGATATCAACAGACGAATCTTCAACCTCTCACAGAGAGATAACAACTCAGGAATATAATCAGGTGATGACACTCTGGGAACTTGCACACGGTGATCAGTAACAAAAGATGCCGGGGCTGACTTACCAGCATCTGCAGCAAAAACTGCCCCGGTAATTCCCATCTCGTACAGCGTTTTTTTAAAATGACGGATCAGGGAAACACGCCGACCAGCAGCAGAAAAAAGTATATTAAATTCGCTCATAGAATATCGATATTTAATAATCAGCACATGTAAAAGTCTGGCTGACAAACAGCAGAATAGGAAAGTTAAAGATCAACTTTATTCTTACAAGTATTAACTTTTAAATCGTTAACCTTTTCATTTTTACGAGAAGCAGCCAACGAGCAGTCAGTAACATCTTTCTCAGTCGTAGACTAAATAACATCGGTCTTATTTCGGATAACGGAATGCGGATCACGGACAACGCCCGAAGAGCTTCCCTCAAAAAAAGGCATAGTCGCATGATCATCCGCACTAATCCCTTCCCGCAAAACCACTTTCTTGACCGTTAAAAAAAGAATCTTGATATCTAGCCAGAGCGACTGGTTATCAACATACCAGACATCCAGCTTGAACTTTTCATCCCATGAGATGGCATTACGACCATTAATTTGTGCCCAGCCGGTAATGCCTGGTTTTATCTCATGACGACGATACTGCTCTTTGGAGTAAAGAGGTAGGTACTGCATTAACAAAGGTCGGGGCCCCACAAGACTCATATCCCCTTTCAGTACATTCCAGAACTCCGGCAGCTCATCCAGACTGGCACGGCGCATAAAGCTACCAAAAGGTGTAATTCGTTCAGCATCAGGCAATGGTTTACCATCGGGGCCATTGGCATCCCGCATTGTTCGGAATTTAACCATTTTAAATGGTTTGCCATCCTGACCAGGGCGTATTTGGCGGAAAAAAACAGGCCTCCCCATCTGTTTTGCGACTTTCCAGGCAACAAAAATCATGATTGGGAAAAACAAAACAAGTGCAACACAGGCCCCAAAAATATCTAATATCCGCTTTAACATGGTTAAGTATTTACTCGTCGCAGAACAAGGTTTGCCAGCCTCTTACAGTGGTAATAGGGCAAGAGCCCACTACTTTTAAAATGATATTGCTCTTTCATTAGCTCAGCTTTAGGAAATACACCGGCCACTAAATCAGAAAAACAATCGTAAAGTAAACTAACAAAAATAATATAACCCAGTTTACTCCACTTAGGCGCATCGGGTTCAAAGATACCAACCCTATGTAACCATGCAACCATAAGCTTAACTTTCCATTTAGCAGGTGAAAGTTCTTTTAAAACGCTGTCAGGTATTGGTGTTCCGAGCAAACTTTTAGCCATAGCCAAGGACATAAAAACGGCTGTTTTTGTTCTAAGTTGTATTACACGTTTGACAAACGCAGACCAGTCGACCTTTTGAGATGAAACTATACGATCTACATCGGTATGGAGGCGGAAACCGGGAGCCCGCACGAATGTATGTTTAGCAGTATGGAGAGCAACCTGCAATAAATTATCTTCTGGTGACAAGAGTTTAACATCAGAACCTTCAATAGGTATTGATCGCTGAATAAGATCATCAGCGTCAGGTTCCTGATCTGGTTGAATCCAGCGTCCTGCTACAGGGCGCCACTGAAGTTCAAACCAGAGGTGCTCTCCATTTGGAAGGTTTACGGAATATTCTGCTCCACCACCATGCTCAGCTGCTTCTAGGCTATCTTCTTCAAAAGGACAGCGAAACTTTAATTTATAGCCCTCATTGGTGAGAACTTTGTGGGCCTTTCTAAATAGTTTTTTGCTCACAAGAACATCAACATCACCCATAGGACAAGCACCATAGTAGGGGTACATGCCACGAGTGATACCACTATTTTTCAGGGCTAATAGCGGTATACCATTATTGGCAAGCAATGAGGATACTTCATCCAGCTCATTCATATAAGATTCAATTCGCTGGCCAATCTTATTATATTCAGCCATCCAGTGCTCTGGAATATTGCCAGAAAAAACCTTATCCAGAGCATGAGCAACAATTGGAACAACGCCATTCAATGATGCTTCCTTGAATAGCTTTTCATCCCCGATTTTGGTATACATGGAACGGATTTCCTGAGTATTCAAGTAATTGCAGTGTCGAATGCACAGGCAAAGAAATCTTTGAGAATCTGTCAGTTTGAATTCAATCATTAATATAATCCAAATATCACTTCAAAGTTTTTCATCTCTCTAAGGGAAGTGAATTGATAAATAAATAGGTGCAAACAGCTCTTGAATAGGAATTAACCGCTGCTCTTCTTGCTTTTTTACGAAGCAGGCACAACTTTTCAGGATCATCGACCAACAAACTGATAGTTCTTACAAGCTCATTAGGCATTCCGGGAGTTACAGTAATCCCACAATCAGCCTTATTTAATGTTTCGGAAACATCATTTCTGCCATGACAAATCCCTAACACGGCTGAACCAGCCGCCAGGTAGTAATACATTTTGCTGGGAACCATTAATCCCTCTGCACCTTTATCCAAGGCAACCAGTGCTATATCACCCAATGCCATGGTGTATGGTAGTTTTTCTTCGGGTTGGAAAGGGAGTACATCCAGATTATTCAATCGATGTTTGTCACGAAAATCACAGGCATCCTGCCACTTTGCGCCTTCTCCAATAAAAAGAAACTTTATGTCCTGACGAGAGCGAAGCAGGCGTACTGCTTCAAGCATGCTATCGATATCATGGCTAATGCCCATATTGCCGGAATATAAAACAGTGATAACACCGGCTTGGCCAAATTCTTCAGCCAAAGGATTGACCAATTTAGAGACAGGTTTAATTCGCTGGGTATCAGCCCAGGGAGGCACAATACCAACTTTACCCAGTGGCGTACACAATGGGTCAAACTGCGATGCCAGCTTTTCCGCCATAACCGGACCTATGGTATATACCGCTGCGGCTTTTTCCCAAACAGTGCGGTTAATTTTTCTCCATAGCCTGGTAATTATCGAGTCTTCACTGAGTACACCAAAGCTGACCATAGTATCAGGGTGCATATCGTAAACCAGGACAACATAAGGCGTATTTCTTATGCAGTTTACCAGCCAGGCTAGAGGGCCGAGCAGTGGTGGGTTAGATACAATTAATAAAGCTGTATTTTTATCTGCTCTTAACATCGACCACAAGCTGATAACAGCATAATGAAGCCAGCTCAAAACACGGGTAATTTTATTTTTCCTGTTATATGCTGGAGCAGAGTCTATCTTGAGTTTTATAGTCTGACTGCCTAAGCGCAGGGTATCAGGGTGCCCCGTTTTTAAAATACAGCCTTCGGGCATCGCATCGGCAAGGTCTTCCGCCAGCTCCCTGAATAAAGGTCCCGCCATTTGGTTCAATAATAGAAATTTGGTGATCTTCATCGGTTTAAACAAACTGTCTGATTAATAGAAAATCTGAGAGCCATGGTCTGAGTGTTACTTCCTTGTCAGTAATAGACTCAGACGCAACCTCTTTGAGTTTTACCAGACATTCTTCCAGCAAGAATAAAGGTAAGAGCAGTTTGTGTGAGTACACAGAACCAATCCCGGACCATCCAACAACCGCTTTCAATAATTCAGGATTGTGTAGCAGGTGGTGATATCGTTGGGCAATACCCGTGCTGAATCTGCTCATTAGTCCGTAGCATAATGCATCGTGAGTACGGCAACGTTTATCCGCGTATTCCCAGTCGATAATCCAGCACTTGCCATGGTCATACAACAAGTTTGCTGGCTGAAAATCTCCATGAGTGGAGGCTAATTCAACCTTATGATCAGCGTACACACTAAGGGCAGATTGCAGATTTTTAATATAATTGGATAACCGAATAATCAATTCCCTGGACAAAGAAGGCTCTACAGCATTGAAAACATCTTTAATTGCCTGATCAACAACAACCAGATAGTCAGAAAGCAGGCAAACGGTTGAGGATTCATCATAGAGTCTGGCCATGGCCTTATGAGCAATCGCTAAAGCTTCATCGACAGTGTTCTTATCACCTAGCCTGTTTAGGGGCAGCGCCCTGATACGTTGCTCTATATACCAGGATTTTGATGGTGATAACTCAAGGACAGTCGGCGAAGGAAGCCATCGATTGTTCAGTCGAATTTCTGCATCAGTGCTTGTGAATAAAGGATTAAAACCGGGTTTATAAAAAACAAAACAACACTCATTAGCTACATCCACAGCCCTGTGACTATGATTACCAGGAATAAACACCCAGTTATGTAACTCAGGAGGGCAATTTTCGATGATAAGCTGGGCAGACGTAGCGAAACTTTCAAATGGTCGTCTGACAGCACCATAAATATAGGCTTGTTGTAATTTACGTCGAAACCATATGGGGTTATAAGAAAATTCACGGGTAAGGCTATAAAGGCGTTCCCGTGGTAAGTTGTTCGGATAAATAACGTTCAGGTAATCATTGGCAACAAACACAGCACCAGCTGTGTTTTTATCCCAACTCATCTTCCCGGACCAGCCCAAATAATCTTGAAGAAACTGGGATAATGCCCGAATAAAACCCTGCTCAAAATCTTCACGCTGGCGAAGCAGCTGTATCCGCATATTAAGCTGCCTCAATATGATTTAGGATTAGAGCTTGTATGGCTTCAACAGAATGCTGACATTCAATTTTACAAAACTTCTCAGAGGGGAAATATTTCTCATTAAGGTAATATTCTAGCCTCCACTTAAGGGTTTCTGGTGAATCAGGGAATGGTTCATTTTTAAATTTAGATCGCTCCAGACTGAGTTCAACAGGAACGTAGAGCAGAAATGATTTATCAGGTTTAGGTGCTAACAGTTTTACCATACACCAAAGAAAACCTTTTTCTTTAAACCGACTACCAAAGTTGAGTTTAAAATCAAGACAGCTATCTTCTAAATAACGGTCACATATAACAACATAACCTAACCAAGAGTGTATTCTTGCATAGAGCCCATAAAACATTAATAAATCAGTAATAGCAATAAACAACCAGACACTACTAACACTTTTTCTCTGAATAATCCTTTCTCTTTCTTTGCTTTTTCCTTCTGATATTTTTTTAAAAAACAACCTTTTTGCTAATTTCTTAACACTTTTAAAACAAGGAGTATATCCACCTCTACCCCAAAGATACTTAACATGTTTTTCTTTGTCTTTATAATAATCTTTCAACAGCTCAATTTGCGTTGACTTACCTGCGCCATCAGTACCAGAGAAAACTAAAATCATTTAAATTAAACACCTAAAAAACTTCTAACATTAGCTTGGTATTTTTTTTCAGAATATCGATCGATAGCCTCAGAGGAATTACATGAAGAAATATTATTTAACACATCCATATTACTAATTATAAACTCCAGCTTTTCGGCAATACCAATAACTGATCTAGTTTCAACTAAATAACCATTAACCCCATCCTTAACTATAGATGGCAAGTATTTATATTTTGTTGTCAAAATCAAACATCCCATTCGCATTGCTTCAATAATTGATAAAGGAACAGCCTCTGACCGATAATAACTAGGTAGTGAAAAAACATCTGCTTGTGATAAAAGATTGTATTTTTCTTCACTACCTACCACTCCAACATAATTAATATAATCAAACCCTTTTATATCAGATCTTAATTTATCTTCTATTTCTTTACCGGAGTATTCTTGATCGCCTAGAAACCCGCCCGCAATAGTTAAGGTTAAATTAGCACCCTTATCATTCAAATATTTAACCGCATCTATCAATTCAAAAACACCTTTACTTTTAACTATACTTGAAAGGTATAAAATCTTAAGGCTATTCGAAGCTTTACCCCTTTTTGCTTCAAAAATAGAAGGGTGGTCTTTATAAAAATTATGGATAACACTGACAGTTGCGTTGCCTTTAATATCATTGAGCTGTTCTTTCATTTCATCAACAAGGACCGCATGTTTATTTACTCTAGAATAAGCAGCCCTTAACAAGGATTTGAAGCACGCATTAAGCGGCCTATAAAATTCCTTAAAATCAGAACCATGTAAATGATTATATACTTTAGCTTTAGAAAAAAAACATAAGAATAAAAGATATAAATCTCTAGAAAAACCTATCTTTGTTCGAGAACATGTAAAATATACAATGTCTGGTTTGAACAAAATGATAACAATTGGTAGTTTTAGAAAATATTCAACCGCATTAAGGCAAGATTTAACAACACTAGTATTTCTAAATGAAGTATTTACAGTCTTACAATGCTGATCTGAAAGGGCTTTTAATGTTGAATCTAAGCATATC
This sequence comes from Endozoicomonas sp. 8E, assembly GCF_032883915.1. Lineage (NCBI taxonomy): Bacteria > Pseudomonadati > Pseudomonadota > Gammaproteobacteria > Oceanospirillales > Endozoicomonadaceae > Endozoicomonas > Endozoicomonas sp. 8E. The sequence goes on from NZ_CP120717.1 coordinate 4,465,352, forward strand.
GACTGTCCATGATATGGTGGTGGAAGAGATCCGACTATAAGTATCTTTTTCATAATTCAGGATAAGATTTTTTCATATTTATAATTCCGCCTGTTATTATAAACAGCAGAACAATTTCCAATTGAAATGATGCTAATGAAGAACTAGTTAACCCTCTGATCAAAAAAGAAGAAAGCATCACAAACAAAACTATATTTTTTTTAGTCGGTTTTTTATTTAAGTAAAAAAAGGACTGCATATAAAAACAAACAAAACAAAATACAAAAACCCCTCCTCCTACACCTCCAGAAACTAAAATATCTAAAATACTATTATGCGAAGATGCATTACGCATTACACCACTTTCATACAATTCTCTAGTAAACCCTATCCCCCTACCAAAAGGTTCAAAATCATGAATAAATGGCATCACATTACGTGCTAACTCTAATCGACCAGAGCCACTCATCAGATTTTCTAAGCTTTGCCCTTTGCGCAATATATAACCTAAAAAATACTCGACATTTTCACTAATGTAATATATAGACATAAACAAAAAAAATAGGAACAGGACGTGCAGGCCGTAAATTTTTTTTTTGGCTTGAAAATACGCCATTAAAGAAAGCCCAACCAACGCCGCAACATATGAACTTCTCGAGTTCTCGTTCAAAAAAAACCACAACCCAAAAGCTATGAGCGTAATAAAAACTATTTTTTTTTCAAGATGGAAATCAAACAAGAGTAACAAAACACAAAAATATAAACTATAAAATCCAAGTGCATTAGGGTTAATACTTGGGAATGATGACTTTAAAATCTGATAGCCAAATATATTTAGCGAATATATATAATCAGTAGACAGCAAAGAACCTATAAACACATATACCAAGATAACCCCCAAAAAACAAGCAGTTACTTTAAATGCATTTTGCAACTGCAAGTCATTATATTTATGTGTACCTAGCACAGTGACCGACCAAATAAAAACTACCAAAAGTTCAAAGCCTTTCCAAACACCTATAGGCGATAAATATAATGCGCTTGCTAAACAGGAACTGATAGCATAACAAAAAAAACCCAACTGCAGTTTTTTTGAAAAAAAAGACACCTTCATATCATTTAATAGAAAAATGGCAATCGACAGAAAGAAGACGAGTAGTATAGCTATCACTCTAATAAAAGCATGAATATTATAGTATTCTATTGCTGAAGACGTTTTATACCATGATAGAGAACTCACTAATAAAAGAAGGAAAGAAAAATAAAAAACACGATTCTTTGAATAAAAAAGATCAAGCACTTATCAAAATCTCAATTATAGAAATTTATCTTTTTGCAATACGAAAGAAAAACTAAGGCAATGGAAATCAACTTATAAATTACAGAAATACAATAGAACCTAAAAACTCTGACACCTGAATATTTCATTGTGTAATATTTTTTAATAATCTCCATTACATATTCTACAAGCGCACGTGTGAAGGAAATATTTCTTACCTGTAGTAGTCACGATCTTACCTAATCAAATTGCAACTTTTCCTCATGTACCGGCTTTTGAGTACTTACGGTATTTTCATATTATTTATTTCAATACTACTTTTTCTTTAATACGCCAATTGTTTTGAAAATATACTCTTTAATAATTTACTAACATATTCGCTACTACCATAAGATGAGTCCTTTCTAGCTTGAAAAGACATTCTTTTGAGGTTGTCTTTATTAATGATGCAGTACCTCATGTTTTCATACAAACTTTCATAACTCATATTTAATACCTTTCCATTGATATTATGACGTAAAAAATACCGAGCGGCTTCAGCCCGATTTGTTGAGAGTACAACCACTCCAGCAGCCATCGCTTCAGGAATAACCAAGCCCCAGCCGGAATGGCTTGTTGGATAGATAAGAACATCAGCATTAGCAAAAGGTCTTATTCTATCTTCCCAATTCTTATAATCTCGATCATAACTTATTATTTTATGAAGCTTTGGCTTCTCTTTAAATAACTGGGTGATGTACTTTTCATGTGGACCTTTTGCCGCAATTATAACCTCAAATTCATTATGGTGAGCTTTATCAAGTTCAAATATGGCTTTACAAATCCAGGGGATATTATGCCTTTTAATCAACTGTCCTGAGAACAGAAACTTTACTTTACTATTATCTTTATTATTTGTGTCAACTTCTAGGAAACGGGACAAATCCTGTCCATAACTAAGATGTAAGACTTTTGTTTTCTTTGATGCAATTTTCTGATAATTAGCTTCACAACGATCCCCAATAGTTAAGAAAAAATCCGCATTGCGAATCCTGTAAGCTGAGTAATATTTTAAGATCAATTGAATTGCCTTAGGCAATAAAAAATTTGGTGGCTCCATCCAGTAGCCATATATTATATTGTTTTGAAAAGCATAATCAGATAATTTATACCATAACTTTCTCTTCCATTGTCCAAGTATAATATGCGTAGGTTTTATTTTTTGAATCAGATTAATCACCCACTCGTACTTATACTCTTCTCCATTATCTTTATCAATGGTATGTATAAATTGTGACTCACCGGCAGCATGCGAACGCCAATGTGCCCCTCTGTGACTTGCTGCATTTAAAGTGAAAGCGATGTGATACTCAAACTGCCCAGGTTCTTGCTCGAATGAATTAACAACATCAATCTGAAAAGGTGAATATAGAGTAGAAATAAAAAGTATTTTAGTTTTCATTTGATATGCTTCTGAGCTCCATGATTTCTTTCATCATTTTGTACAGTATTAACACAAAGCTAAAAAGGAGTAGTAAGATACTGGCTATATACAGGTTTTTGCTTCCATATTCAATTATAAGCTCGATTAGCATTGCGTAGCTGACAGCTATCGCAAAGCTTTTCACCACTATCATATGATGTTTTTTTTCTAAACCAAGTATTAAGTGAACACGCATAGATCTTGCAAAGTTCATTAAAAATTGAGCTAAAAGTGCAGAGACTGCGATTCCCAGCGCTCCGTAGAATTTTAAAAGTAGCATTGAACTAAGCAACATAAATATGCATGTACAAAAAATATTTTTAAACTCCCATTTTTTATCAAATGAGTTAACTATAGGTATGTTAAGCCCAAACAATAACGTACTGAAGTTTGCAAATAGTAAAATTTTTACAAAACTCAGGGATGCCATATATTTAGGATCTATCCAGGTGATTAAATATTGACTGAATCCATATAAGAAAAGGAAAGAAATAAGATTTAAGGTTGATGTAACTCTCGTTGTACTTACATAAACTTCCCTAAGCTTTAATTTACAATTTGATTCACCTACACGAACCAGAACTGGTACCAGAAAGCCATTGAAAGCAATGACCACCATCGCTAGTAGAGCAGCATAACGTATCGCAAAACTATACAACCCTAATTCATCTGATGACGCATACTTTTTCAGTAATGCAATTGCTATATAGTTTTGCTCAACACCTGATAGAAAAAACTGTAACACAAAAATCGATAAAGATATTTTTAATAGGCTCCCAGCATCACCTTTATTCATAAGGCTGAGAGTGAAAATGTTTTTTCTATATAAGAGTAATATTAAAACCAACCCTGAAACCAAAAAACTGATTATTCGAAAATCTAACACGTTATTTACATCTACATGTAGCATCGCGATTAAAAAACACATTATTAAAGGCGCTAAAACATATAATCCAAATACTCTTTCTGTATTAGCACCAATTACCCTTAGAGTAGCACTGGCAAAAGTCAGAAGGAAAAACGATGCGGTTATGAAATATACTCTATAGTAGTCTACCTCAGGGTAAATTTTATTAAACAAACTTTTCCATATGAAACTCGTTAAAAATATCGAAATAAAAACAAAAAAGTAAAATAGATACAGTGATGATATTATTGCCTTATTATTCTCTTTTGATTGATTTGATCTTGGCATAAGATAAACTAATCCTTCATCTATTCCCGCCTTTAAAATCATCACCAAAAAGAAAGAGATACTCAAATAGAATTGATATTCACCAAAATCACTAACACTTAAATTTAATGCTAAAACATATGTTATATATAAATTTATCAGCTGATAAAAAACTAATCCAAACGTGTTAGAGAACACAAACACACCCTATCTAAAATCAATTTGCTTTTTTATTCCTAATATCATCAATGAGTTTATTCAAACTTTTTTCAATAGATAATAATGGTTCCCAACCCAGCTCATGTAACTTTGTAATATCTGCCTGACAAATATTGGGCTCATTCGCTCGGGTGGATATAACTCCAAATTTCAATTCTGTAGTACTCCCTGAAATTTCTTTCATCTTTTCTACAAAATCTTTTATTTTTATTGCTTTCCCTGTACCTATGTCGATGCTTTCGTATCTATCTAGTAGTGACATCTTGTCAATTATCTTATTTAATGCTGATAACAGTTCAGATAAGTAAATAAAATCTCTTTTCTGTTCGCCTGCAGTTAATTCTATATAGGGTACATTCCTTACCAACTTTGTTGCAATCATCTTGACAAATCGATTATCAGGTTCATTTGCATCAAAGAAGTACTCAGCATTGATATTGATAAACTGCATTCCATTGTTGGTTGAATAAAACCGACCCCATTCAACTAACTGGCTTTTACTCAGAGAATAACTTGCTACTCCCCTAGGTAGCGATGTCCCTATATTTAAAAAAGTACATTTCTTTTTTTTTGCAGCCAATTCCATTAGTTGCACGGGGATTAAAACATTTGAATCAATTACCTCTTTAACACTTTCATTCGCTCTTTGGTAGCAAACAATGCAATTGATGATTAAATCAATATCAATCTCATCAAATATACAATCTAAGGAATTTTCTATATGGTAAAATCTGTTCGCTGGCATGTAACTTTCCAACAGTCTTATGTTGCTGCTTTTTCTAACTAAGGCTGTAATATTATTATTACCCTTGACTAATTTTTCTATTAAGGCTCTTCCTAGGTAGCCAGTAGCACCAGTTACCAAAATATTCATTATATTCTACTTTCCAAATTGTGAGCGCTGAGGAGGGTGGAACCCCTCCTCTTACAAAGTTTTATTTATACTGTTTAGCGAATGTGGTGAAACTGCCGTGAACATGAGCCAGCATTTCATCAGTTAAACCATGATGGCAGGCCAGTAAAACTCCACCGCGCATAACGTGGTCCGCAACAGGGTAACCTTCAGTGGCTTTTTTCATTTCAATATCTTTAAAACCAGGCTGCCGAGTGATATTCCCAGTAAAGACAACACGGGTCTGAATATTGCGTTCTTCGAGGAAGATTTGCATCTCACGACGAGTGAATGGTGCATCATCCCGAATAGTCAACGGGAAGGCCAACCAGCCCGTGCGGGATTCGTTGGTCTGATTTGGCAAAATAAACCAGTCCTGATACTGGCTGAAGAATTCGTATTGCTTATTGAAATACGCTTCACGAGCCTTAATATTTTGTTCAAGCTTGGCAAATTGCACCAGAGCAAAAGCGGCACTAATTTCAGAAGGCTCCAGCTGGTAACCAATGGCTTCAAAAACGAATTTAGCATCGTAAGGAATACCATCCACTTCAACGTTAAAGCGGTTTTCAATGGCTTCACTTTCTACAAACAATGAAGAACTTCGCCCCCATGAACGTAGCAACCGAGCTCTGGCTGCCATGGCATCATCCTTTACACACAACATACCGCCATTACCTGCACCATTAATTACATGAGAACCATAGAAACTGGTAATACTGATATCGGAGTAGTGGCCACTGGATTGACCTGAAAGGGTGCCACCCAGAGTGTCTGCGCTATCTTCAATGATTTTCAAATTGTGCTTGCAACAAATTTCAACAATACGATCCCAGTCGCAGATATTCCCGATCAGGTTCGGGATACAAACTGCGCTGGTTTTTTCAGTGATCATGGCTTCGATTTTCGCTGGATCAATGCAGTAGGTGCCTTCTTCTACATCGACAAAGGCCGGGATCAAACCGTTTCTAACAAGGCAGCCCACTGTGGTGGAAAAAGTCAGTGCCGGAGTAATAACCTCGCTACCTTGGGGCAGATCCAACACTTCTACAGCAAGATAAAGTGCAGAAGAGCCTGAATTCACCATAATGCCGTGAGGTTTATCAAAGGTTGCAGCTACCTTTGCTTCAAACTCGCGGACGTGGGGGCCCATTTGTGTTGATGTACGCAACACTTTATCAACGGCCTTGATTTCTTCTTCACCGTGAACGGTGCAGCCGTATGGCACATAGAGGTAATCTTCACGTTTCAGTTCTGTCATCGTGATACTCGATAAATAGCGGTTATACGCTTGCTGATTGATATTGATGAATTTGCTGAAGGGTCAGCGCATGCATATCCGCGCCACTTTCATGGGCTTTATGCCATTCGGTAATGTTTGCCAGCGCCTGTTTGAGTGACCAACGTGGTCGCCAGTTTAACCGGGCATAGGCTTTTGAGCAGTCCAATTTCAGATAATGGGCTTCGTGGGGGTGCTCATTACCGTCTGTTTGCCATTGGGCCTGCTCGCTCCACAGACTGCTGATTTCTTTGGCTACCCAGCTGACAGGTTTGGCATCGTGCAGCTCAGGGCCGAAATTCCAGGCTTCGGCAAATTCCGGACCGTGCTCACACAGTTTTTGAGCCAGTTCCAGATAGCCGGCAAGCGGTTCCAGAACATGCTGCCAAGGGCGGATTGCATTGGGGTTACGGATAACAGCCAGTTGCTCGTTGATAAACGCGTTGATCATATCTGGAATTAAACGGTCTTCAGCCCAGTCCCCACCACCTATTACATTTCCGGCTCGGGCTGTCGCAATGGCCGTTTTGTGCTCGTCGTACTTCTGCGGTAGGAAATAGGAGTTTCGGTAAGAAGCTGTCAATAGCTCCATACAGCCTTTGCTGCTGCTGTACGGGTCAAAGCCACCCATTGGGTCGATTTCCCGATAGCCCCAGTCCCATTCCCTGTTTTCGTAGCACTTGTCGGTTGTGATCAAAACACAGGAGCGAACTGTGTCGGTACTGCGAATAGCTTCCAGCAAATGCAATGTTCCCATCACATTGGTTTGATAAGTTTCTACAGGTTCACGATATGAGTACCTTACCAGTGGTTGAGCCGCCAGATGTAAGACAATTTCTGGTCTTGCTTCTTTCATTGCTTGCTTAAGATTACTCCCATCTCGGATATCTCCGATAACGTGCCCCATATTCTGTGACACGTTAGCCAGGGTAAAAAGAGATGGTTTTGTTGGTGCAGGAAGTGAGTACCCAGTTACTTCTGCGCCGAGATCCTGCAACCAGAGAGATAGCCAGCTGCCTTTGAAGCCTGTGTGGCCTGTCAGGAATACTTTTTTTCCCTGCCAGAAGCTCTTGTTTAGTGCCATGTTTTCCAAGGTGCTTTTCCTGACTGCCAGAGTTTTTCCAAGTGCACTTTATCCCGAAGGGTATCCATTGGTTGCCAAAAACCGTGGTGTTCATAGGAAGAGAGTTCCCCATCCTCTGCCAATTTCATTAATGGTTCCTGTTCCCATGTAGTTTGATCATTATCAATGTAGTCAATCACTTTGGGAGATAGCACGAAAAATCCACCATTAATCATGCCTCCATCGCCTTTTGGCTTTTCGTCGAACGACATGACTTTATGCTTATCGGTGGTTAAGGCACCAAAACGACCGGGTGGATAAGTTGCGGTAAGTGTTGCCAGGGTATTCTGTTTTTTGTGGTGCTTGATGGTTGCGGTGATATCAACATCTCCGACACCGTCACCGTAGGTAAAACAGAATGCCTCTTCATTCTCCACGTAATCTTTAACCCGCTTCAAACGACCTCCAGTCATGGAGGCGTCACCAGTATCTACCAGGGTCACCTTCCATGGCTCCGCTTTTCGGTGGTGTACATGCATCTGGTTGTCGCTCATATCAAAAGTAACATCAGACATATGCAGAAAATAGTTGGCAAAGTATTCCTTGATTACATAGCCTTTGTAGCCACAACAAATAATAAAATCGTTTATCCCATGGGTGGAATAGATTTTCATAATATGCCAGAGGATAGGTTTGCCACCGATTTCAACCATTGGTTTTGGCTTGGTTTCGGTTTCTTCACTGATACGGGTGCCCAGACCCCCTGCTAAGATTACGGCTTTCATACATTATTTACTTGTAAATGAGTTGATTTTCATACCATGTACAGAACTGAATTTGGTATGAAATGCAATTTAAAATATCAATTTTGATTATTGATATTTTCGAAGAAATGTTTGAAGAGAGCGCTACTGATCATTCGATTTAAACGGTCAGAAAAAATAGAGCAGAGTCTGACATAATGACTTCATACTCTGCCATAAGTATCTTCAAATCGAACAATATCATCTTCCCCAAGATAAGACCCGCTTTGAACTTCTATCAGCTCAAGGTCAAACTTACCGGGATTTTTCAGCCGATGAATAGCCCCGATAGGGATAAAGGTTGATTGGTTTTCGGTAAGTAGTGTCTCCTGGTCTCCATTGGTCACCAGCGCTGTACCTTTAACCACAATCCAATGTTCTGCCCGGTGATGGTGCTTCTGCAAGGATAACTGTGCACCCGGCTTCACGGTAATCCTCTTAACCTGAAAGCGGTCGCCCATATCAATGGAGTCGTACGCCCCCCAAGGCCGGTAAACTTTACGGTGCAGTTTTACCTCTGGCCTTTTTTCTGCTTTCAACCGATCAACAATTTTTTTAACATCCTGCACCCGGCTCTTATGGGCCACCAGGATGGCATCGTCGCTTTCGGTGATGACCAGGTCATTAACACCCAGTGTAACAATCAGTTTTTTCTCACTGCGAACGTAAGTGTTGCGGGTATCCTGTAGCAACACATCACCCTGAACAGAGTTCCCAGATTCATCCTTTTTACAGATATCCGCCAATGATGACCAGGAGCCGACATCGGACCAGCCCGCATCCAGTGACACCACTACCGCATCGGTGGTTTTTTCCATTACCGCATAATCGATGGATTCCTCGGGGCAGGCTTGAAATGCCGCTTCATCGAGTCGAACGAAATCAAGATCAGTACTTTCAATTGCCATGGCCTTTTCACAGGCTTGTAATATATCGGGGCGAAACTTGTTCAGCTCTTCCAGATAGCGGGTAGCCTTAAATAGGAACATACCGGAGTTCCAGTAATAGTCGCCGTCAGCAAGATAGCCCTGAGCTGTTTCCAGTTCAGGCTTCTCGACAAAACTTTCTACCAGGGCAACCTGTTCACTGTTACCTATTAATTCTTCACTGGCCTTGATATAGCCATAGCTGGTTTCCGGATGTGTAGGCACAACTCCAAAAGTCACCAGATCGCCGTCACTGGCCGCAGGTAACGCCGCTTCAATAGCATGATGAAAAGCAGGTACATCCTTAATCACATGATCCGCAGCCAACACTAATAACAGTGGCTCATTTTCCTCGGAAACAGCTTTGGCTTTCATTGCTGCCAGAGCAACCGCAGGTGCAGTATTTTTACCAACAGGTTCAAGAATGATGGCTGAAGCTTTTCGCCCTATCTGCCGAATTTGCTCAGCCACCAGGAAACGGTGCTCTTCATTTGCAATGACCATTGGATCGGAAACAGAGTCCAGCCCATCCAACCGGGAAAGGGTGTTTTGCAGCATTGTCTGTTCGTTTACCAGCGGCAAAAACTGCTTTGGATATAAAGAGCGGGACTGGGGCCAAAGTCTGCTGCCGGAGCCTCCGGACATGATTACGGGTATTAAATTCATATTGATGTTTTTGCAGTTGTGGGTTGTTTGGTAGAACTGTTTTTAGGGCTTGAACTCATGCCTCAAAACACATCACTCACAACTTATAGAAAATAATCTTTGGTATGTTGATGAACTTGCTCAGAAGCCAACAGCTCATTAACGGTAAACCAGCGATAATCCTGATGCTGATCAGCAGACAGATTATTGAGATTAATATCCAGTTTCAGCTCATAACCCAGCACCACGTAATGAGTACTAAAATTCTCGCCGGAAAAGTTATCAGGATATAAATGTTGATAAGACCGTAAGAACCGCGCTTGCTCAAACCATGCGTCACATCTCAGCTCCATTTTAACCAGACGATCAAAAGCATTTTCAAACCGTTCCTCTTTCTGAATGCGACCACCGGGTACAAACCAATACCCTTGGCCTGGGCGGTTATTCCGCAACCCCAACAATACCTGCTCTTGACTATTGCGAACAACTAAATCAATAGCCACAAGCGGCGTTGAGGCAACAATAGTTTTAAAGATTTCAACTTCAAGCATCTTAAACGACATCAAACCGAGCGTAACTCGGCAGCATGTTCCAGAAACCAATGGTAAGTCATCTCCAGTCCATCCTGTAAGGAAACTGAAGCCTTCCATCCCAGCCGCTCCAGCCGGGAAACATCCATCAGCTTGCGGGGAGTACCATCGGGCTTGGAAGTATCAAACAAAATTTCCCCTTCAAACCCTACTACCACCTTCATAGTTTCGGCCAGTTGACGAATGGTGCAATCTACACCGCTACCCACATTGATATGGGACATCATCGGTTGGGTGTGTTCGCTGTAGATGGTCTTATCCAGTTCCATGACATGAATACAGGCCGCCGCCATATCATCCACATGTAGAAACTCTCGCATGGGGGTGCCGGTTCCCCAGACCACTACTTCTTTGTCGTCCCGTAGTTTCGCCTCATGAAAGCGACGCATCATGGCCGGGATCACATGGCTGTTTTCCGGATGGAAATTATCATTCTCACCGTAAAGGTTGGTAGGCATTACCGAGCGGTAATCCACACCGTATTGGCGATTGTATGATTCACACAATTTGATGCCGGCAATTTTAGCGATGGCATAAGGCTCATTGGTGGCTTCCAGATGCCCGTTTAGCAGCACAGTTTCTACCATAGGCTGCTGTGCCAGCTTCGGATAAATACAGCTGGACCCGAGAAACAGCAATTGCTTGACACCAGCAGCATAAGCCTGATGGATAATATTGCACTCCATCATGAGGTTTTCATAAATAAACTCAGCCGGATAGGTATTATTGGCGTGAATGCCGCCAACTTTCGCTGCGGCCAGGTAGACCTGTTCAATTTTTTCAGACTGGAAAAAATCCTGAACCTCTGCCTGACTTGTTAGGTCCAGCAACTCCCGCTCACGGCTGACAATGTCAAAACCACCAATGGCTTCCAGTTTGCGTACAATAGCGGATCCCACCATCCCACGGTGGCCTGCTATATAGACTTTCTTCATATAATCTTGTTAACAACCGTCAATTATTCCCGTGATACTTTTATATCGTATCCGTGAGATTTGAGAAGTGCATGCTGCTTGGCCTTAGCAAGGTCGTGAGTGACCATCTCGGTTACCATATCCTCAAGTGAGGTTGTTGGCTCCCAGCCTAATTTTAATTTGGCATTGGTTGGATCACCTAAAAGGGTCTCGACTTCAGCAGGCCTGAAATAACGGGGGTCGACAGCAACAATTTTCTGTCCGACTTTTAAGGCTGGTGCATTTTCGCCGTTTATTTCTTTGACGTATCCACACTCTTCTGTACCTTGACCTTTCCAGGTTAACGTTATGCCCAGAACGGTTGCGGTAAACTCAACAAATTCTCTTACTGAGTATTGAACTCCGGTGGCTATTACAAAATCTTCCGGTTTTTCTTGCTGTAACATCAGCCACTGCATCTCGACATAATCACGAGCGTGCCCCCAATCCCGCAGTGCATCCATATTGCCCAGGTAGAGGCACTCTTCAAGGCCCTGGACAATGTTGCATAGTCCCCGGGTTATTTTGCGGGTAACAAAGGTTTCTCCCCGTCTCGGGGACTCGTGATTAAACAGAATCCCGTTACAGGCATACATGCCATAGGATTCTCTGTAGTTCACACTAATCCAGTAGGCATAAAGTTTGGCAACCGCGTAGGGAGAGCGCGGGTAAAACGGCGTTGTTTCCTTTTGGGGAGTCTCTTGTACAAGACCATATAGCTCAGAGGTCGACGCTTGATAAAATCGAGTCTTTTTTTCCAGCCCGAGAAAACGAATTGCTTCAAGCAATCTAAGGGTACCCAGTGCATCTACATCGGCGGTGTATTCTGGAGACTCAAATGAGACAGCAACATGGGACTGGGCTGCTAAGTTATAGACTTCATCGGGTTCTACTTCGCTAATGATGCGCGTCAGATTGGAGCTGTCGCTCAGATCACCATAATGTAATTTAAAACTTTGATTTTCTCTGTGCGGATCTTGATAGATATGGTCGATACGCTCGGAGTTAAATGAAGATGCGCGGCGTTTGATTCCATGCACATCATAACCTTTGTCAAGTAAAAACTCAGCAAGGTAAGAGCCATCTTGCCCTGTTACACCTGTGATAAGGGCAACTTTCTTGGACATAAATTTATCCTTTCGGAGATGAAAATAAAAAGCGGAAAATTCCAGGGAAAATCATGAAACCCCTCACCATGCGAGTACTTCAGACAAATAGAGTGTAGAAATTGCTACCAATTAATCACCATCATACCCAGGGAAAAATCTTGAAATTCTCTGCTATCACTAGGTTACAGCAGCATATATGCCCTGCGACTTAATGGTTATAAAGCATGCAATTTAATTCAAAACCAGACCAATTAAGACTTCAAAAGCATCAGGCATTTTTCTCTTTGCTAGTAATGAGCTTTGAGCTTAGTGAACACCAGCACTTTTATTTCTAAAAAAATGCAGGGTTTTATTATCCCCCCTGCATTTAATGCCTTTTGTCAGGTTCTTAAAGTTTTGAGTACTTTTAAATTCTTTCTATTTAGATTCAGGACATTCGAAATTAACTGCGGAGCAATCCAAGAATATCTTTTGTTTTTTCACTCATCAACACTTCATCTTTTTTACTTTCAACATTTAATCGCACTACTGGCTCAGTATTAGAACAACGAAGATTGAAACGCCAGTCTTGAAATTCAAGACTAACACCATCTGTATGGCCTATCGAAAGAGCATCTTGTTGATAGGCACTGAGTACTTTTTTAATTGCACTATTTGGGTTTTCTAATTTGCTGTTAATTTCGCCTGAAGATGGATAAGCTGCGATTCTTTCTTTCACCATCTCAGAAAGCTTCATTTTTTTGCGACACATAAGTTCAGCCACCAGGAGCCAGGGAATCATACCACTATCGCAGTAGGCAAAGTCACGGAAGTAGTGATGAGCACTCATTTCTCCACCGTAAATAGCATCTTCAGATCGCATTCTTTCTTTAATGAATGCATGACCCGTTTTGCTCACTATAGGAGTACCACCTAAATTTTTGACAACTTCAAGCGTATTCCAAATCAGTCTTGGATCGTGAATGATTTTTGCACCTTTCTCTTGATCAAGAAAAGCTTCTGCCAAGAGACCTACTATATAGTAACCCTCTATGAACTTGCCATTCTCATCAAAGAAAAAGCAACGATCAAAGTCACCATCGAAAGCGATGCCCATATCTGCATCATGGGCCTTTACTGCATCTATGGTATCTTGTCGACACTCTGGTAGCAGGGGGTTGGCTATGCCATTAGGGAATGTACTATCTGGTTCATTGTGAACTTTGATTAGTTCTACTGGTATATTGGCTGAAATAAACTTGCTTTCAATTGCATCAATGACATGACCCGCAGCTCCATTGCCACTGTTAATTACAAGTTTGAGGAGTGACAGGTTGTTAAGATTAATAAAACTGAGAATCTTCTCAATATAAGCATCGAGTATCGATACTTTCGTAAAAGTTCCTATCTGGCTTCTATTTTCAAACTTCCAGTTCCCAGTCTCAACAAGTTTTTTAATCTCAAATAATCCAGTATCTCCGCTTATCGGCTTAGCGTGTTCACGAACAAGCTTCATACCATTGTAATCAATTGGATTATGGCTTGCAGTGACTTCAATCGCACCATCGATATCAAGATATTGTGCGGCAAAATAGACTTCTTCTGTTCCGGTTAGCCCAAGATCTAGTACATCAGAACCTGCATCCTGCAAGCCTCGGGCTAGAGCGACCTTTAACTCTTCACTTGTTTCTCTAGCATCTCCACCTAAAGCAACTTTTTTAGCATTTAAATATTCACCAAATGCCCTGCCAATTCGATAGGCAACTTCATTATTTAATTCGGAGCCTAATTGTCCGCGAATATCGTATGCTTTAAAACAGGTTAATTCGTCCATCTCTTAGCTAGACCCTTATTAAACCCACGGAAAAATCATGAAACCCCACGGCAAAATCATGAAAGTGCCTGCCCAGCAAGGACTTCAGCCAGATAGCGTGTACTCATAGCGGCTTTCTTTTGTTTTCTCTTCAGGCCTGCTTTGAAGGTTTTCGTGTTGTTCAGCAGATTGACTGCAATATGCCTAAAGCCTGCTAAAATTTCTGCTCCGTCATTTCTTCGAATGCGACACTCGTCTTCTCACGGAAAAATCATGAAAGTGCCTGCCCAGCAAGGACTTCAGCCAGATAGCGTGTACTCATAGCGGCTTTCTTTTGTTTTCTCTTCAGGCCTGCTTTGAAGGTTTTCGTGTTGTTCAGCAGATTGACTGCAATATGTCTAAAGCCTGCTAAAATTTCTGCTCCGTCATTTCTTCGAATGCGACACTCGTCTTCTCTCATCGCAACATCGAGTTTCCAGTGAAGCTTATTCTCTATGTGCCAATGCTCCCGGCTGGCCTTACCCAATTGCTCAGCCGTTAGCTCTGCAGAGCTGATGTAGTAGCGAATGTAGACATCATCCAAGCTCACCAGCTCACCCTCAATTTCTCTCGATGACAGTACTGTTCCCAGGGTTTTTAAACCCGGCCAGTCGAAGGAAAAATTCACAAACTCATCGAAGATATCACTGACAAAATACATCCGGCTTTCTGTGCGGCCATGGCCTGTTTCTCGGGTCATATAGCTATCACCTTGCCATTGGTTCAGCTTCTCCAAAGAGAAGTGATGATCGAAGGCCTTTTCAAGCTTGCCCTGATTGCCCTTGACCGCCAGCAGATAGTCAGCCTCCTTTTCGACTATGGCCCGGGCTATATCTCGCTGACATCCCATGGCATCGAGTGTCACCAGACAGCCCTTTATTTCCAAGAGCTTCAGGAGTTCGGGGATGGCGGTTATTTCATTAGATTTCTCTTCTGTTTTAAGCTGCCCCAGCACCACGTTATTGGCCGCAGAGAAAGCACTAACCCTATGAATCGCACCGCGTTTTTTACTTTTATCGTAAGAACGTCTGAGCGTCTTGCCGTCGATGGCTATAACGTCTCCTTGAGTGACGTCATGACAGGCATTCATCCAGTCAATAAAGCACTTCTGGAATCGCTTTGGGCTGATGGTACTCACGACTCGCGCTATGGTGTCATTAGAAGGAACGCCTTCTTCAAAGTCACCGTACTGCTTAAGCCAGTCCAGCCGTTCATGACCAAAGTCTTCGATTTCACCCCAGCCTTCTGCGCCAGCAATGACAGCACAGATGGTCAGAAAAAGGATGTCTGTTAGCTTGTGACCGACTTTCCAAGCTTGGCGTGGGTCACTGATGATAGAGAGTTGTGAAATCAAATCGTGAGCATTCATGCTGAGGCCTTATCCTGATGTACAGGTATAAGACCATAGACGTATTAAAAAGAAAATAAATATAAGCTACGGGTCAATAATTTCAGGGGTTTTCATGATTTTTCCCTGCTGTCACAATGGCTTGCTGCTATGACTCAGTCAATCGCACCGTGCTCTCTCAATCATTGTTTTTAGAAACGCTACCGCCCTCCAGATAACACCTCCCTCTGAAAAGCAGCTTAAAAACCGTCTAATTTTTATTGACTACACAACCAACTACAGACTCTCCAAAGCGAAGCAACTGAGAGTTAAGAGACTTCTCCATATATCATGAAAAATTAAAACAAGAGTACCATTTATACATACACTGACAAGTACCAATCACCGAAATTACACGTCAAAATACGAATAATTTCATAAAGATACTAAAGTGTACGTAATACTCATATCAAAATTCTTATTTCAAAGGCAAGGCTTCACTGCCACCACCCATAACAGCACCAACCGTCAAAAACGACCCCACAACGAGAACCCTATCCCTGCTAGTTGAAACTTCTTTTAATTGTTGAAATCCAAGCTCCAAATTTTCAGTCATCACAGGCAAACCAGAATATCTAGCCACTGCTTCACTCAGATCAGCCTTATCAAGCGCTCTAGGCGAGTCAATATCAGTAACAACCCACTCATCAACAACTTCAGACAGAGTCTCGATAACCCCGTGATAATCCTTATCTTTATAGATGGCCATCAGTGCACGAGTTTTTCCTGATACAGGGTCTGATTTCAGACGCTCTACCAGCTTAGCTGCTGCCTGGGGGTTATGAGCAACATCAAGAACAACCTGAATTTTCTCCCCGCTTTTGTTGGTCTCAACGACTTTTTCATAGCGACCAGGAAGGCGCGATGCTTTTAAACCTTCTACGATGGCACCACGGCTTACCACTTCAGGTAAAAACTGAATTGCTTGCAGAGCAGTAGCAGCGTTATCAATGACTAACGCAGGTACAGGGAGGTCGACATACTCAATACAATCACCCGTTTTGTTCAAACCCTTCCAACTCCATGTTTTACCTTTTTCTTTTAGCTCGAACTCTTTATTTCTTCTATACAGAGCCGACTTCAGTCTGACAGCTTGATCGACAATACTGTCCGGTGTCTCAACACCACCAAATATTGCTGGTTTTTCGGAGCGAAAAATACCTGCTTTTTCTTTTGCTATGGCTTCGATACTGTAACCCAACCAGTCCTGATGATCCAAGCCTACTGTAGTAATAACTGAAACATCGGGCTCAATCACATTCGTGGCATCCAGACGACCACCGAGGCCAACCTCCATGAGCGCGATATCTACTTTTTCTTTCCGGAACACATCTACGGCCAACAGGACTGCAAACTCAAAATAGGAAAGCCAGTCACCGCCTAGCCCGTCATTTACTTTTTGAAAAGAATCACAGAGGCTTTCATCACTCGCTTCAGCACGATTGACTTTAATTCGCTCATTGAATCTGTGTAAATGCGGGGAGGTGTAGACGCCCACTTTATAACCAGCCGCAAGGAGAATAGACTCAAGAATAGCGACAGTCGAGCCCTTGCCATTGGTACCACCTACCGTGATAACGAAAGGCGCTGGCTTGATAAGAACCAGCCTCTCGGCCACCTTTCTAATTCTGTCCAAGCCAAGTTCCATTTCGTGTTCAGGCCGGGTGTTTTCCAACCAGTCAAGCCAATCAGACAGCTGCTCGAACGGAGGCTGACTGTTTTGCTGGTATGTCATGCAGGGATTCCTTGGAAGTACATCATGAAGGACGAATGGTTGCATATTTGCTTAAATCATTCCACGTCTGGTTTTGAACAGGTGATCTTTGATGAATTTTAACTAGAATGAACATTCATTTCTCAAATGGGGAAGCCCTGAGCTATGATCCAATACTTTAGATGGCCCAGCTTATGTGCGGTTTAAAGTTTGATCATGAAACCTCTGATAAGTTTCATGAGCTGGCTCGATTAAGAGATCAGTGTATCTCCTATCTGATCCGTGGAGCAGTTAATGACTTGATTGAGAAGACAGCGTGGCAAATAGTAGAGGTAGAAAAGACACTGGAGGACATTGATTCTGGCAAAGTTTCTACCAGGCCACTGGATGATTTTTTGACAGAAGCCAAAGAAATCCTCTCCAAACAGTCATAAAATCAAGAAAATCAAAACGAGCAGAGGAAGACTTCCACAGCCATATCAAACACTTTGATCGACTTAACCCGGAAACCCGTATCCCTCTGTCGAGCAGTATCAAAATAGAAAAAATACAGTTTGAATTTTCCGGGTTAACTCTTCAACCATCACCCAGTCGCTGAAATCACCTCTTCCTCAACCTCACTAAATTCCGAATCCGGCTCAGCAGGCGCAGGGGCCATGCCCTGCATTTTTCTGCACAGTCTTGCAACCGTCGAACGCATTTCGCCTCGATCAACAATCATATCGATGGCACCATGCTCCAGCAGAAACTCGCTGCGCTGGAAGCCTTCCGGCAACTTTTCACGAACGGTCTGTTCGATCACCCGTGGACCGGCAAAACCTATTAATGCTCCAGGCTCGGCAATATTCACATCACCCAACATAGCCAGAGAGGCAGACACACCGCCATAAACGGGATCTGTCAGCACCGAGAAATAAGGTACCGCCTGCTGTTTCATACGCTCCAGTGCCGCACTGGTTTTAGCCATCTGCATCAGGGAGAACAAGGCTTCCTGCATACGAGCACCGCCACTGGCAGAAAAACAGACAAAAGGAATCTTGAGCTCCAGGCTAAGCTCTGCCGCACGGGCAAACTTCTCGCCAACAACAGAACCCATTGATCCACCCATAAAGCTGAATTCGAAAGCCACAGCGACCACAGGCAGACCATCAAGCTGGCCCTTCATGGCCACCAGAGCATCTTTTTCACCGGTCTGCTTTTGGGCCGATGACAGGCGATCCTTGTATTTCTTTGAATCCCGGAACTTGAGCTTATCGACAGGCTCTATCTCAGAGAACAGCTCTTCAGTGCTGTTTTTATCCAGAAAATACTGCAGACGTTTTCGGGCACCGATACGCATGTGATGATTACATTTTGGACAAACGTACAAATTTTTCTCAAGCTCTGGACGATACAATACCGACTCACACTTAACACACTTGCGCCACAATCCTTCTGGCACATTGCTGCTCTTCTGTTGACTCGCAGAACGTGACAGCGAAGGTATCAGTTTGTCGACTAGCCAGTTACTCATTCACGCTTCCTGTCTGTTAGCAAGACTGAAAACAGGGAGCACCTGGATGTTCAGAGCACTCCCCATTTTCTATCGCCTTAATTCATTGGGTTAACCTTTATCCATTGCCTGACGCATGGCCTTCACATGGTCAGAAACCCGGTCGATAGCACCTTCCCCCTGGCTTTCATAATTAGCCAGCTCAGATACCAGCAGGGACCCTACTACCACACCATCCGCAACCGAAGAAATGGCAGCGGCAGACTCACCATCGCGAATACCAAATCCTACTCCTACAGGCAGATCGGTAAACCCTTTGATGTGAGTGACTCTGGACTGAACACTGTCCAGATCCAGCTTGTTCGAGCCTGTGACTCCCATTACCGAAACGTAATATACGAATCCTGAGGCAACAGAACAGATCTTCTGAATGCGCTCATCGGTGGTAGTCGGCGTAATCAGGTTGATCATATCAATCTGTCTGGGCTTTAAATACTCAACCAGATCACCGGCAAATTCCGCAGGCAGATCAACAATCAGTACACCGTCTACACCGGCTTCAGCTGCCCGGGTTGCAAACGCCTCATAACCCATAATCTCTACCGGGTTCAGGTAGCCCATCAGGACAATCGGTGTATTATTATCGTTTTCCCTGAAGCGAGTTACCATTGAAAAAACGTCATTCAATGTAACACCTTGTGATAATGCCCGCTCGTGAGCCTCTGCAATCACCGGCCCGTCAGCCATGGGGTCAGAGAACGGAAACCCCAGCTCAATCAGGTTAGCACCACTGGCTACCATCTTGTGCATAATGTCTACGGTCTTGCTGGCCGGATCACCCGCCGTTATGTATGGCATCAGAGCCTTCTGACCTTCTGAAGACAGTCGCTCAAAGCATCTTTTAATTCTCATAATGTTTTCTCCTCGAATGCTTAGAACGAAAGTCCATCAATCTCGGCCACGGTGTGAATATCCTTGTCACCCCGACCAGACAGATTGACAAGAATAATCTGATCCTTTTCCATGGTTGGAGCCAGCTGCTCAACAAAAGCCAGGGCATGAGAACTCTCAAGCGCCGGCATAATACCTTCCATTCGTGTCAGGCTTCTGAATGCCGCCAGGGCCTCATCATCTGTCACGCAAGGGTACTCTGCACGACCCACGGTTCTGAGATGGCTATGCTCTGGCCCTACTCCCGGATAATCCAGTCCAGCCGATACAGAATAGCTTTCAGTTATCTGACCATCGTCGTCACACATCAGGAAACTGCGCTGCCCCTGGAAAACGCCCTGTCTTTCACCAGACATTCTTGCGGCATGCTCTCCGGACTCGACACCGTGACCACCGGCTTCAACACCGTAGATTTTGACGTCTTCATCCTGCAGGAATTCATAGAACAATCCCATAGCATTAGAGCCCCCCCCCACACAGGCCACCAGCGCATCAGGCAGACGCTGAGTCATTTCCAAACATTGCCTGCGAGCCTCACGACCAATAACACTCTGAAAATTACGCACCATTTCCGGATACGGATGAGGGCCACAAACCGTTCCCAGAATATAGAAGGTTTCTTCCGGACGGGTTACCCAGTCACGCAGTGCTTCGTTGATGGCATCTTTCAGTGTTTGAGAGCCACTCTCCACCGGTACCACAGTGGCCCCAAGCAGCTTCATTCGGTAAACATTCAGCGCTTGTCGTTTTACGTCTTTAGCGCCCATGTAAACGATGCACTCCAGACCCAGTCTGGCAGCAACAGTAGCGGTAGCCACACCGTGCTGACCGGCACCGGTTTCGGCAATAATCCGCTTTTTACCCATGTGTTTGGCCAGCAGAGCCTGACCAATGGCATGATTGATTTTGTGGGCACCGGTATGATTCAGATCTTCGCGCTTCAGGTAGATTTGCGCACCACCCAGACTTTCAGACCAGCGCTCAGCATGATAAAGCGGTGAAGGCCTGCCTACGTAATGAGCCAGATCACGGTCAAAGTCAGCCTGAAATTCCGGATCATTCCAAAGCTTCTTGTAGGTCGACTCCAGCTCTTCAAGGACACACATAAGCGTTTCAGCCACATAACGTCCACCAAAACGACCAAAATGGCCGGATTCATCCGGCAGTTCGTGCAACTTTTTATAATCTACAGTCATTGTTTTACCGCCTCGACAAAGGCTTTCATCTTTTCGGGGTCTTTACCCCTGTCATTCTCTACACCACTGCTGACATCGACAGCAAAGGGCGCAACCTGTTCTATGGCTTGCGAAACATTCTCAGGATTCAGGCCACCCGCCAGAATAACAGGCTTATCCAGACTGTCGGGTATCAACTGCCAGTCAAAGGCCTCACCGGTTCCACCGGGTATACCTTTACGATAAGAATCCAGAAGCAGACCACAGGCACCGGGATAAGCGGCAGCACTTTCCTCAACAGACGTCCCGAGACGTACTCTGAGTGCCTTGATATATCTTCTTCGCCATCGCTCACACTCCTGATCGGTCTCATTGCCATGAAACTGCAACAGATCCAGAGGGACCTGATCCAGAACACCCCGGATAACCGCTTCCTCAGCGTCAACAAACAAACCTACCAGAGTGATAAAGGGCGGGACCGCAGCGGCAATTTCTCGAGCCTTACTAACGGACACAAACCGCTTGCTGGGCGCATAAAACACCAAACCCAATGCATCGGCACCCGCATTAACCGCTGCAAGCGCTTCTTCTACAGAGGTGACCCCACAGACCTTGATCCGAGTCTTCAACAATACCTCTCCTGTATGTGCCTATGGCTAATAAGGAACGCCTAAGGCATTCGATAACAGTGAACTCTCCCGGTCATCAGATAAACCGGTTAAATACGGCTTCTTTGATGAGTGAGCGATGGGAGTCATTGAACAGGATGCTTCCGTACCCCTCCTCAAGGAGAAGGAAATAAAACAGGATCAGAAAGCAGAACGTGGATGTTAGCAGAAATAGCCGACCCTTGTCTCATGGTGAAGAGACAAGAGCCAAATCAAGAGTAAAACTCATTTCAATTCAAACGCCTGGAAGGGTACTGCCCTCTGATGGCCAGATTGTAATAGCGACCCACAGATTCGGCCGACAGCAAATCCTGATAGACACTCTCAGGCACATCATAATATCGATAGAGACTGTCACTACCCACAAACTGGATTTCCAGTATCCGGGCCGTTGGATCATAGCCCGCAGACGCCAGCGCAGTTGAATCTACTGGCTGCCGATCAAAAGGTAAGGTTTCCAGACTATAGGCAACACTTCTGATCTGCTCCCTCAACATCTGGCCGCTGGGATCGCCCAAAACATAACTCATCCCAAAACTATGATTTTTCCAGTCGTCGCTCACAGTACTGTTTGTTACATTGGCGGGCAGAGGTCCGAAGGCAGCACTTCTCAAGAAATTAATCACCAGATCATCAGAAAGCGTCAGGTATCGGGTCACACTCTGTTGATCAACGGGATAACTCAACGGGTAACCTACCTGACTGGCCGGAGTGGCCACTGACACCATCCCCATTAACTTCAACTCATCCCAGGCGATGCCAGCGGTGAAAGTCTGATAAACCGAACGCCAGGACTCATTACCATAAAAGTTCCCCTGAGAATGAGCCACCAGCAAAACCTTTCGGCATTGGCTGATGTCTTGCGTGTATTGACTAATATGCCTGCGAAGGTCGCTATCGAAAACATAACTGAATGCATCATAGCTGACCACTATCAGCTCCAATCCTTCCCGGAACCAATTAGGTGCCGACTCCACTCCTGCAAGCCACAGTAAAATATTACTGTAATCTTGCAGCAGTTTTTGTCGCGCCACTTCGAGTATTTGATCAACAGGATTTTCGTTGTAGTTATAAGAAAGCCTGTAGCTGACCCGGTAACCGGGAAGCTGGCTTGCCATCATCACCTTCAGCCTACCCTGAGACTCAACGGCATCCTCCCGGTCGTTAAACATCCCATTACCATAAGCCATTGTTAAATCAGGTCTTGAAACAGGACACTCTGCAGCCCATAAATTCAAGCTGAAGCACACAATAAACAAGAGCATTACTTTCTTCATAATCATCCCTGAAAGAAGTTGAGACAGTGACTCATCCAGAACTATTCGGTTGAACCATTCACTGCAAAATCACATTGACTCGCAAAATCTTCCGGTAATGTGTAGGGCAGTCCACTTAGATGGCTATTCATTTTATTCCATGCCTCTATACGCTCTGACGTGTTATATATTTTCGCCTTCATTTTATGGCGAAATGCGGTGGCATCCCGGCCCATTATATGCAATAGACAAAGCACTGCCGAACCTGACTCATCATCCAATTCAATAATTTTTTCCCTGTCATAGGCATTTTCAAGTTTCTTCTGACTCACTTCCGCCAACTGCCTGGCTGCTTTCTTTTCTTGTTCAGAATCAGTCAGAGTTCTCTCAATAAACCGCTCAATATCGTCACGAACACCATCTTGATTACTGTCAATTCCTGCTAAACCTATCAAGCCATCCTCACCAGGATCGGGTGGCAGATCAAATAACCAGCGGGTTTCGACCGATTGCAGACATTGCTCCCAGGAGAGACTTTCAAAGCGCTTGTTTTTGTTCAATACCAGACAGTAGCGACTGTTTCTGAACTCAAAACTCAAACGTTGTTGCAGGTACTGAACCGGATAAAGGACACCGAATTTGCGCTCAGAGGCTACCGGATAGAACTGCTTGCGCCATCGAAAAACGTTCAGGGTTCTGCCTTCAAGAGAAACCACCTCATCTTCATCCACCTCCCAGTCCTGCAGTCTGCTCTGATCACAAGAACGGGAATAGACCATCCTTCCACTGCTAAAGTGAGGTAGCCAGTTAAACTTCTTTTTAATATTTTGACTCCATTGGTCTCGCTCCTTCGAACCCTCCTGAAGACAGATTCCCTCCTCCTGAGCAGCTGATTCCAGTGATCCGGCCCGTGCTATTCCACTCAAGACCAATGAAACTAAGACGTAGACGATAAAGCCTGCTGTAGACCGATGTCGTTTTCTCATATCCCATCCCTGATTGCCTATTTCCTTAGCTACAAAAACATCAATCGATAAAGACAAATGCTTTATTCAATAAAAAGACCTCTTACCAACCAGTTTGTCAAGTACCTTCAGATCACCAAGGCAGCGTCGAGGCTACAAAGAAAGGATTTGGTTCACTTTTTGGCAGTTCGTAATCTGCCGGATAACCCACATCAACAAAATAAAGACCATGGGGCTTGGCTGTGGTACCGCCTTCAGAACGTTTTCGGGCCTCCAACACTTCTTTTGCCCAGACTGGTGGTTTTCTGCCCGCACCAATTTCCAGAAGAACACCCGTGATGTTTCTTACCATATGATGAAGAAAAGCATTCGCCCTGACATCAATCACCACCATATCGCCATGTCTGTAGACATTCAGATGCTGAATTTCACGAACTGCATGTTTCGCCTGACACTGCACCGCACGGTAAGAATCAAAATCATGCTCACCAACAAGGTGCTGCCCGGCAATATTCATCAACTCTACATCCAGTGGCCGGTAGTAAAATGTGACACCTTTGGGCAGGTGAGCGGGTCTCACCGGTCGATTGAGAATCACATAGCGATATCTGCGCCACAGAGCAGAATAGCGGGCATGAAAGTCTTCACTGACAGGCTGAACCCAGTTGAAGGTAATGTCATCCGGCAGGTTGGAGTTCCCTCCAAATGTCCAACCATAACCACTACGAACAGACTCAGTATCAAAATGAATAATCTGGTTGCAACCATGCACTCCGGCATCCGTCCGTCCTGCACAAACGACAGATACAGGATGATTGGCTACGTTCGACAACGCCTTTTCTACAGCAGTCTGAACCGAGGGAAGCCCTGACTTCAGACTCTGCCAACCATGGTAACGGGAACCGTCGTATTGAACACTGGCAGCTAATCGCGGCATGAAAAATACTCACTCCATCCATTAAAGAGGCTGCTGCAAAACGCCAATAACTCATTTCCACGCTGGGACCAGGAGAGCTTTGAGCATAGGTGCCAGAGTTTTACAACAGCCGCTAAAAGGAGGGAAATTTATCAGGAGGCAGAAACAATTGGTAGGGCAGCAAGCCGAATAAATATAGGGTCCGACTCGTATTTATACTCAGAGAAGCAATCTTTGGTAGTCGAATGAAAAACACGTTTATTTCCCAGATCCATCACTTTCCTGGTCTATCTTTACCTCCTACAAAAACACAAATAGATGTAAGGATAGATTTTTGAAAAACTTACTCTCTAATAGATGTAATGACAGAGTCTTCAGAAAACCACTCTCTGCGGGACTCGTGTTGCTGTTACTCACATTGCCTGCCCTATGCCAGGCCGAATCATTTAAAAGAGGCTTTGTTGTCGAGTTGCAACAGGATGGAAGCTCTCCAACAGGCAGCTTTTCCATACTGCAAGATCCGCACACCTTACTGAGCACCCCGTCATACCTTACCGATATAAACGACTATGCGGAAGCAATTCTGCCATCTGAAGACAAAACAGACAAACTTGGCTATGGGGTAAAAACCTCCTTATTTGATTCGATCTCATGGCAGTTGATTTACGCCACTCATTTTCTGGTTGCTTACAAACTGGTTATGATTACCAGCGACGCCACTCTGCGCACAAAACTTTATTCAGGGGTACCTGCAGAAGCGTTTGTCGCTGTCGGCACGCTTTTGCAAAGCTATTGGAACACCGATTCCCCCCTGTTCAATCCGATAGGGCAACTGGAGGCAAGTCAGGATGATCCGTTTGTGATCACCACGATGATGCTCCCCGGACATGGTCAACAACAAAGTCAACAAAAAAGCCAGGAACCAAACCAGCCATCAGCATCACCCGGTCAGCAAGCCTCTCATTCAACCAGGCTACTTAAAGCCACTCTCACCTACCGTTCTGGCTCCGGTGACGGTAACAAAGGCCCCGGACAACAAAAGCATACTTTAGGTTTAAATTGTCACGTCGACACCTGTAATGGCGTTTGTAAACTTCGACAATCATCGGATAGTAGCGAGTCATCAGAAGAGGGGTCGCTGAATGCCGCAGAAACTCCAACAAACCATACCACAGGGACAACAGAACAAGGCATGCAATGCGCACGAATGGATGATCTCATCCAAGCCCTGCACGATCTTCAGCCACACGCCCTTACATCATCGTTTATCAAGCCGGAAAATGAACCGCGTGAACAGAGAAGAGCCCAAAAGAAGCAACCCAAGCGCTTACATAGCACCGTCAGCAGCCTGAATAGAAGAAGATCCAGTCTCTTCGAGCAACACCATTGTAACGAGACAGTGGTCGGAGCGGATGGCAAAGAGCACCGATGCGATCGGGTCTCAGTCAGCGCTTCAGCCCTCAAGCGTCACAAAAAAAGATTCCACACCGAATCACAAACTTGTGACGAGCCAGCGGTTGGAGAGGATGATCAACAGCAGCCATGCGGAACGACCTTAGAGAACTGTGAAGCGCTGCCCTATCAAACTGAAGCGCATCGAAAAGGCAAGCAGCCTCTTGATACAAAACAGGATGATAATGACTTTAATCCTTCAGAAGAAAGTAAAGAGTGATCCAGCTTCCAACCCTATTAAAAGACACTTCCAGAATGGATAGACATCTCAGATATCATCAGTTTTTTCATCCCAACAAAAGGTCTGTTCTGAAATGCTGGTTAAACTTCTGGCAGACATTCGTTACCTGTTGCTTTAATCCCGATTCCAATGAATCGGGATAGGGCGTAGCCTCACAGCTACGCTCACCGGGTAGAAGGAGCTACCAATTGTAGCTCCAACCCCCTCAGATCCCGGCGTGCGGATTTCCCGCACCGGGCTCTTCGATATTTGACTCACAGCACAGCCATGGATTTCATTGCCATAAAAGGCAGCATCATCCTCGGTTTCTGTAACGGCAGAAGCTGCTTGAGATTATGGTACTTTTCCCATGGAATCTTGCCTTTCCGGCATCGGCTACACAGCATCTTGTACCAGTAGCGGTCAACAAACCGGTAAAGCTTCTCCATACTTCGGAAGTTTCCTCCCAGACCGTAATACGCATAATGCCCTCTCAACCGTCGATTGATCGCTGTCACTTGTTCGTGCAGCGGATCATGGCGTATTCGTCTCAGCAGTTCCTTCAGTTTGGCTATGCTGCGTCTTAGGCGGGATTTTTCCGTTCTCCTTCCCACCATGAAGTTTCCTTTCAGATTCCTTGTGCAGTAGTGCGTAAAGCCAAGGAAGTAAACCGTCTCCGATCGTCTTCCCCACGACTGGCAAAACGTCCGAACCTGACTAACCGGGTTTTATCCGGCTCCAGTTTCAACGCAAATTTCTCCAGTCGCTGTGGCAGCACATTCATGAACCGCTCCGCATCACTGCGATACTGAAAACACACCACAAAGTCATCAATGTACCTGATCAGCCATGCCTCGCCTTTTAGCCGGGGCTTGACCTTGCACTCGAACCAGAGGTCAAGCACATAATGCAGGTACAGGTTGCTCAGAACTACGCTGATCGGCCCACCCTGAGGCGTACCTTCTTCACACTCTTGCAACTCCCCGGCCTCCATCACCCCGGCTTTCAACCAGCGCCGTATAAGGTTCAGAATTCTGGGATCACCGACCCGGTGTTCCACAAAACGAAGCAGCCATCCATGGTCAAGACTCCCAAAGAAATTCTTCAAGTCCGCTTCCAGCACCCAGCTGACCTTTCGGCCTGAAACCACCTCGTTAAAAGTGGACAGGGCATGGTGCGCTCCCAGTCGTGGCCTGCCACCCATGGAACAGGGCAAAAAGTCCTGCTCATAAATAGCATTCAGCACATCAGCAACACTTCGCTGCAAAGCCCGGTCATTGATGCAGGGAACACCCAGAGGGCGCTTTTCCTTTTTCCCCGGCTTGGGTATCCATGCCCTTTTGACCGGCGGTGCCTTGTAGCCTTGCCGATGGATAGACGTCAGTGTCTGTTGCAACCACCGCTTAAAGTCTTTCTTTGTCTCTTCGACAGTCAGCCCATCGACTCCGGGCGATGTGTTGTGTGGAATCTTGTTCAGATTCATACACAGGCTCGCCGGGGTAATATGATGTGCCAGACTTGTGAAGCGAAGTTTCGGATAACTCCGGGCTTTCGCTGCTACCCTCTCCAGTCCCGTTGCCATGGCTGGTTTACCTTCTCACTGCGTAAAAGACCGTAACTCCCTCAGATGTGGAGCCCATGTTTCCCTGGAAAGGCTCAAATACCGCCAGCCGCTTCCCCATGTGACGGGCTCTCCCCGCCTCGGAGTACTATCAGCTGGTCTGACTTCCTGAACGTCATCAAGTCGTTCTTGCTTTACAGGCTCGTCGGACCCTACAGGCTCCGCCTGAACGTTCAGGATCTCCCTTGTTCACGTAAAATCATTCGATAACATGCCGTGGGTACGAACCCCGGAAGCAGTCGGGATGCCTTGTCATTAGCGGAGCTCCCGACTTCCGCTTTCCCCATTGAGAGAGAAGGTCAGCCACTTCAACCACGTTCAATTTCGGGGCTAATTATCCCTTAGCAGACGTTACGGCCTGTTATCACCCTGTCTACGCTTCGCAGTAGTCGTTACCTTCTACCACGCAAGACTCGGTACACGGCTGCCGACCACAGCTTTACCGCGATGACCATTTCAGGTCACAAGATTTTACGCGCTTGCAAGGCGCAACTCCCACAACACCCAGCATACGGGTCCGTACTGGGCGTTTCGGTCAGTTAAGCAGCCAATAATCTAATCAAACCTAATTCATCGAACCAACTATTCGGCAATGCTAAGTGTAGCGCAGGACTCCGGCTTATCCGCCAGTACCCTTTGCTCGATCCTACTGTCTGCCTCGTCAGCTCTTCACTGACTCCTCGCCTTCTTAGCTCCGCATATCGCTTCGGACTTTTCTTCCATTGATACCAGAGCAAACTTCTCAATCGTCGCCTGATCCAGCAGTCAAAGTTTTCAAACTCCGAACGGGTTTCAACTTCTCGAAAGTAGTTCTTCCAGCCCCGTAAATAGCGATTCAGAGACTCCAATCTCTGCTCCAGTGACCGCCCGCCTTTGCGGGTTAGTTGTTTGACCTTGTCCCTGAACCGCTTGCAGGTTTTATCTGCCAGCTTCTTCCTGCCATCTCTGGTAAAGCTGTATCCCAGGAACGCCCGCCTCCATGCCTTGTCAACTGCACTTTTCGCAACGTTGACCTTTAGCTTCAGCTTACTTTCGATGTAACGAGTCAAACTTGCCATCACTCTCTCGCCTGCTTTCTTGCTTCGCACAAACACCCGACAGTCGTCAGCATAACGTACAAATCGTAAATCACGCTTTTCTAACTCTTTATCGAGTTCATCCAGTACGATGTTAGATAACACAGGTGAGAGCGGTCCTCCCTGAGGCACTCCTTCAGTCTGCGGTTTTACCAGCCCGTTCTCCATCACTCCGGACTGTAGGAATCGTCGAATTAAACGTAATACATCCTTGTCATCTGTGTGAACGGCCAGTTTTGCCATCAGTCGATCATGGTTAACCCGGTCGAAGAATTTCGACAGGTCAATGTCCACAACCCAGTTATATCCTTCTCGGATATACGACTGAGCCTGATTAATCGCCTGATGAGCTGACCGGTTCGGCCTGAACCCGTAACTGAAAGCTGAAAACCTTAGTTCCCACTCGGCCTGCAATACTTGCTGTATCGCTTGCTGCACCATTCGGTCTAAGGCGATTGGTATACCCAACTGCCTTTCTCCTCCGTCCGGTTTGGGAATCAGTACTCGCCTTACGGGAGCAGGACGCCATTCTCCCTGCAAAGACATTGCCGCAGTTCATGACCATGTTCTTGTAGATGGGTGTACAACCCTTCCACTGTCATACGGTCGATGCCTGCTGCGCCTTTATTGCGTTTAACTCGCTGAAAGGCTCTTGTTAAATTATTGGGGTTGGCGATACGTTCCATCAGGCTCGTACCACCCGCCGGGCTTTCGTAATCCTGTGATACCGACACGACCTCAGCTCTCATAGCCTTGCAGCCTCCGGTTCCGCCGTGACCACTTGGCATGAGTTCCAGTGTTTTCTGGATTTGTCTGCGTCCAGTGTATCGAATAACAGAAACTACTCACCACTCTGTACCGTTCAAGCCTTCACTGACATACGCCAGCTACTATGCCATCTGCTGACTTCTGTGTGGCGGTCAAGTCACCTTACGATGGCCTCAGTCCGAAATATCAGACACCACACAGACCTCCCGAGGTAAGTCACACCGCCTTCGCCGCACAACCGCCAGATCTACTGCCTGAATGTCCGGATGAGTATGGACTTCGTCATCATACGCTGACTCGTCCTCACGCAAACAGCCTCATATCTGATTTCTGTTCGTCGGCTCGCGGTTTTGCTCCACACTGCCTTCAGCCTGCACCTCACGATACAAACCTTGTGCTTCACTAGTCCTTCGCCCTCATCTGGCTGGACAGGGGACTTTCACCCCCAAGCTGTGTGACATGCTCGGCACACATAAAAAAACCCGAAATGAATCATTTCGGGTTTTTTCAGTAGAGATCAGTAATGTTAAACCGCCTGTTCCATCAATGCCTGAGCTTCCCGCTTCTGCTCATCAGAGCCCGACTCAAGCACTTCTTGCAGAATGTCCCGGGCACCTTCTGTATCACCCATGTCAATGTAAGCCCTTGCCAAATCCAACTTGGTTGCGGCTTCATCATCATCAGAAAGGAACTCCAGATCATCACCTTCCAGAACCGACTCCAAGTCAGGCAAACCATCATCAAAGCTTAGCGACTCTTCTTCAGCATCGGCATAGCCTTCATCCAATTCAAGCTTCAGATCGTCAAGGTCATCAACCGGAGCAGGAACCTCTTCCTGAACAGGTACATCCGATTCTGACGGCAGCTCCAGTTCCTCAAGCGACCCAGAAGTATCAGTATCATCTTCGCCCTCTTCCGGCTCCAGATCATCCAGCTGGAAGTCCAGATCATCAGACGACTCAGTCGGCTCATCATTGAATTCCAGGTCATCAAGATCAAACTCCAGATCACCCAGCTCGCCATCAGGATCAACATCGCTTTCATCGCTAAGCGCTTCATTCAGGTCGAATTGCTCAAAATCGTCATCTTCCTCTTCAGTAGCCGCTTGTGGAGTAGCATCTCCAGAGAAAGCTTCAGCCGGGAACCGGGCTTTGTAGGCATCAGCCTGACGCAGGGCATCTTGATCATCCAGCGACTCAACACCTGCCAGAGCTGCCTTAAAGTTATCCAGATCATTATTTTCAGAATGAACTTCCAGCAGTTTGAGTCTCAGATCCGAACGATCCGGCTCGTTTTCAATGGCTTTTTCCAGCAGCTCAACAGCTTGCGGGAATCGGCCGTAGGCAATATAGATATCGGCCTCACTGATTGCATCATCGGTCTGCTGAGTCGTCTCTTCTGGCTCTTCATCTTCCAGCAGAATGTCTTCATCGATTTCGAGTGTCTCATCCAGCTCAAGCTTTTCCTGGTCATCCTGTTGAGGTTCATCAGGAATCAGCGACATCGGCTCCAGACTGGACTCTTCCTCAACTTCGATCTCATCCTCTTCTTCCTTGCGACGACGGTAAACTAACAAGGCCACAATCAGACCTAATGGCAGCAGAGCTGACAGAGCCAAATAAAGAGGATGACCAAACAGGAAGCTCAGGAAGCCAGGCTCAGATTCTGGTAATGGTTGCTCAGCTACAGGAACCGGCCTGGTTTCCGGCGCTTTTTGCGCCGGTGTCCCGGCAGGCTGCTGTGTCAGAGCTGCCATCTGATCATCTTTCAGATCTATCAGTCGTTTCAAGGTACTGATCTGATCGTCGAGATCTTTCAAACGGCTTTTAAGCTCTTCATTCTCGCGAGTCAGGTTATCCATCTTCTCACGAGTCATTGCCAACTCATTCTGAAGCGCCGTGGTTGCCGCGTCTGCAGACCCTCTTCCCAGATCGCTGCCCGTACCGGAGCTATCATTTGTAGCAACAATCGACAAACGCCCATTATTTCCAGCACCTTTTCCACCCGATTCGGCTGAGCTGCGACGTGTTGCATCCAGCTGCTCGAGACGAGCCTGCCACTCACGGTTCTGTCGAGCCACCTCACCAACAGCATCCTGAAAGCTCACTTGTTCAATTTCATCTCTGTCAGGCAAACGCAACACCTGTCCTTTTTTGAGACGGTTGATGTTATTTTGAACAAAGGCTTGAGAATTCTTTTTCTGCAGGGCCAGCATCGTCTGCTGAATACTCAGATCACTGGCAGGCCTGACACTTCTGGCAATATTCCAGAGACTATCATTAGGCTGCACTTCATAAGTATCTCGCTGGCCTGGTCCAGAATAGCTACCGACACCAGTGCGGACAGGCTCTTCCCTGACCGGAGTGGCCTGGATCGGCCTGGCTGATTCTTCCGGCTGATAGGATGAAGATTGACTCTCAGAGTACCCTCTCTGATCGAACGGATTCACACTTTGACCACGTGAAGGCTCAGGAAAACCACCGTTGTACGTCTGGGTAGAAGCAGGATTTACCGGAGCCGCTGCTTCCTGACTGAAGGCAGGCGGATCCAGCAGCATGGTGTATTCCCGGAGCAAGCGGCCACTGGGCCAGTGCACTTCCAGCAGGAAATTAAGGAAGGGCTCACGAACCACCTGACTACTGGTGACATGAATATAGCCCGTACCGTCCTCTCTCAGAATGGTTTTAAACTTCAGGCCAGTCAGACTGAAAGGTCTGTCGAGCCCCGCCCGCTGAAAATCTGCACGACTGGCAAGATTGGGCAGAATCTCGTTCCGGGTCAACTCTCTGACTTGCAGCAATTCAATCTCGGCATCCAGCGGTTGATTGAGCGCAGAATTTAAGCGCACTTCACCCAACCCCAGTGCGTTCGCCAGACCGGAACCCATTGCTCCTGATATGACCATAGCTGCTACAAGCTTTTGCAGTTTCATTATGAGTCCTTGTTATCTGCACGAATCAGAAAACCCGCCCGTAAACACACCTTACATCGACAGCCAGAAGCAGAACCGAGTTAAAAACTGAACAATTCAGGTCATCAACTATTCTCAACCCCCGCCTTTCAGGTCATGAGGTTTTCTCTGACGACACTTTTTATAACAAACAGCTTTCCAGACGTGTGCTGCACCCTCGAACAGAAGACAGGTGCCCAATCTGTACTCCAACATGGAATACACCAAAAACTATGATCACTCATAGCCATAAAACCGGTACGGTTAACAGTTCCCGATAGCCTGAAGCCCTGCTGCTCCAAGAGCCTGTCGAACTTAAGACCGACAGGCTCCTCGTCAAAGCAAGGCTTCAGGATAAATTTTTTATTATTCTGACAATTTCAATAAGGAACTGTCACTAGTCTAAGCTAAGTTATCATTTTAAAAAGTCTTTTAGCAATATCTCTGCCACCGCCAATGCCTGAAATGCGCCACATCGCACCGGATCAGCAACAATCCAGAGACATATTTGATCAGCATGATCCGGATTTTGACGAATCCGACCAACAACAATGGCATCTTTTCCCGCAACGGTTTCAACAGAAGGCATTTCATCAACGGCCGCCAACTCAATACCAGCAACTCCTGCAAGGAGATCCCTGACAGTCTGCTCATCAATTGGACGGTCAAGATCCAGGTGAACCGCCAGGCTGTCACCGAAGAATACAGGCACACGCACACAGGTAGCACTGACTCTGAGATCATCCTGATCCAACCCTTTCATGAGTTCTTGAGCAATCATTCGCTCCGGTGATGTAAAGCCTGACTCAGTGACGACACCTACCTGTGGCAGAACATTAAAGGCAATTCGCTGCTCAAAAAGCTTTTTCTTGACCGGCTTGCCACTGAGCAAATCAATGGTTTGCTCACGCAGTTCTTCAATCCCTCTCTGACCACTTTCAGCCAGTGAAAGGTTAGCCATGAGATTGATAGAATCAATACCGACTGCATCCTGAAGCGGCTTCATGACCTGAAGCATCAGGGCAGCAGGACTGGCTGGAATAGAGACCTCCTGCAAACCTGACAGTTCCGCAGCATCCGACAGACCTGGCAGGTACATTTCGGCCTCGGCACCAATAGCACCATTAACCACACGACAGCCAGCCTCACTGGCCAGATTCAGAACCTCAGGATTAATTTTTGAGCCAGCGGGTACAATCAGAAGATCGGCATCGGCATAATTAAACGTCAACGCATCAAGCACATCGATTTCAGTGCCTTTGAAAGCCACTGCATTCTCATCTCCAGGCTCAGTGGAGGCTTCATCCCCTGTCAGTGGATAGACCACTCCGGGTGTTAAATGACTCTCTTCCAGGATAGACAACACTGCTTCCCCGGCAAGACTCTGTGCATCATAAATCGCTAAATCAAAGGTTCCGCTCATGAGCTTCTCTGCATCTGTACAAAATTGTCGGGAAATGTATCAGGAAGTTTTCTGGAAAGCATCACTCAGGCACGAATTGCAGTCATGCCCGAGTTTATGAGATCAGGCTCTACAAGCTATCAAGCCGAAAGTGAGCTCTTGCTGTCGCCACCGGTGTTTCCCTGCGGCTCTGCCAGGCGGTGATCGCAACATTGGCGATCCGGCTACCCTGTCTCACCACATCGCATTCTGCAAAAACATCCTGAATTTTTGCGCTTCTCAAATAATCAATAGAAAAATCCACAATCTTGGGAATTTTTGGCTCATCCATAAACAACATCAGGTGAATGGCTGCCGACATTTCCATAAAACCTCCCAGCACACCACCATGGAGTGCCGGTAACACCGGATTACCCGTGTTGTCCCTGTTTTCAGGCAGAACAAAAAGGGCATCATCACCCAAGGACTGGCAACTCATGCCAATTTTCCTGGCATAGGGCAAGAGCTCTGTCAAATAACTGTAATCACTGGTCGCTCTGGCCTGAAGCAGAGCCTCACGAAAATCTTTCTGAATCTTCATTTTGCCAGCCCCTTAGCCATTTGACTCAACGTTCGCCCGGATCTCATAAAGGTTCCCACACCGTGCGCAAAAGGGTCGTTACGGTTATCCTGATAGACTACCCCTCTGGTAAAGACAACGGTTTTAGTTACGCGATAGGCTTCAGCAAAGCAGCGAACCGGCTTAAAAGGAGCCGGAAAACCCAAATGATCAATTCGCAGGTCAATGGTAGGACAGGTCTCAAAGCCAGGCAGACTTACACAGGCGGCTACACCAAAAGCACTATCCATCAAGGTTGTTATCGCACCTGAATGGATGATTCCACTCCCCGGGTTGGCTTCAAGCTCTTCATTAAACGGCATCTTAATGACAACACCTTCAGAAGAGGCATGCTCCGGCTCCATCTTTAATATACGACAGTGGGGTATTGCTTGGAAAAACTGCTGAACAATGCTGACTATCTGCTCATCGGTATTCATGTCAATACAATCTCAAATCATAGTACGCACCAATGTACAGCATAACCATTTTCAAACAACTGTTTAATTTACTGGTGGCTCTAAGACCTGTTTGCACCTTCGCTAAAGGAGAGAAAAAATCGTCGTTAATCGAAATTTTACAGATACTCCCGCGAAGGAGGCTGTCGCAAAACTCTAACAACTCGTTCCCACGCTCTGAGAGGCTGTCGCAAAACTCCAACAGCTTGTTCCCATGCTCTGAGGTCGTCATTCCCGCGAAGGCGGGAATCCAGCGCAAACGGTGGATCTCTGCCTTCTCGGGGATGACAAGGCCAAGGGGGCACCGGGCAGTATGTTTCTGGTGGTGAGTCAGTGTGGATTCCCGCCTTCGCGGGAATGACGAGAATGAAGTCGGGAATGACGAGAATGAAGTCGGGAATGACGAGAATGAAGTCGGGAATGACGGGAGTCAACTCATTCCTTCGCTGGTGAGGGTTTTGCGACACCCTCTGGAGCGTGGGAACCAGAGTTTTGCGACAACCCCCTTCGCGGGAATGACAGGAGTGTAGCCGGGAATGACGGGGGTTTAGCCGGGAATGACGGGAGTGAAGGCGGGCATCATTAAGCTTGAGTTAATAAGCTTGCAGTTATACCTGCTGGCGAGTACCCACTCTCCCTTATATATCAAGATTCCTTACGAAATTGTCTCCTACAGAGCACTTGCACCCAGTTTTTTTTTGGCCCAGGCAGTCTATTCTCGGTCAGCCTAGCGGCGCGATTTCTGTTTTTTCTTTTTATCGTCCTTCTTCTTGCCTTTCAGCTCGATAACACGACGCTTGTGAGTCACCTTCCGCTCACCGCCTGGGCTTTTCTTGTGAACTACTTTGCGTTCTGCATAAGGGTTTTCGGAAGAACGGAATTCAATCCGAATGGGGGTTCCCATGATCTTGAGAACTTTTCTGAAGGTATTTTCCAGATAGCGCTTATAGGAAGCAGGAACTTCTTCCGTCTGATTACCATGAATAATGATGGTCGGTGGATTCATGGCCCCCGCATGACAGTACCTCAGTTTGATACGACGGTTTCGAACCATGGGTGGCTGGTGAATCTTGGTAGCATCTTCCAAAATTCGGGTCAGCTGGTTGGTGGACAGCTTGCGCGTCGCACACTCATAGGCTTCATCAATGGAGTCGTAGAGATGACCGACATTGGTTCCGTGTTTGGCAGAGATCATATGAATACGGGCAAAATTGATAAACTCCAGCCTTCTGGACAGTTCTTCCTTAACCTTTTTTCGATCTTCTTCTTTCATGCCGTCCCATTTGTTCACGGCAATCACAACGGCACGACCAGCTTCCAGCACAAAGCCCAGCAGATGCAGATCCTGTTCCACAATCCCTTCTCTGGCATCCACAACCAGCACCACGACATTGGCATCTTCAATAGCCTGAAGGGTTTTAATGACTGAGAACTTTTCAGCCACTTCATGGACTTTACCACGGCGGCGAACGCCTGCCGTATCGATCAAAGTGTAATCCTGCCCCCAGCGCTCATAAGGTATGTAAACACTGTCGCGGGTAGTTCCTGCCTGATCATAAACGACAACACGCTCCTCCCCCAGCAAACGATTGACCAGTGTCGACTTACCCACATTGGGTCGTCCTACAATGCCAATTTTGATACCTCTGGCCTTGACCGTTTCCGAGTCATCTTTATCTTCTTCAAATACATCGGACTCTGGGCCCATCACTTCTTCGAGGACACCTTCAATCATGCCTTTGACACCACGGCCATGAACAGCAGCAATATGGAAGGCTTCACCAAAGCCAAGAACGGCAAAATCGGCTTCTGCCTGATCAGCATCAACGGCATCCGTCTTGTTAAGCACCAGATGGTACTGCTTGTTCTGCTTACGCAGATGATCAGCTATCATTTCATCAGCGGCAGTCAATCCGGCCCTGGCATCGACCAGGAACAGAACAATATCGGCTTCCCGGATGGCCGCCAGGGACTGTTCTGCCATAGCTGAATCAATGCCTTCCTCATCGCCGCTGATTCCACCGGTATCAACAACAATATAAGGTCTGGAACCCATTCTGCCTTCCCCGTACTTACGATCACGGGTAAGACCGGCTACATTGGCAACCAAAGCATCACGAGAGCGAGTCAGACGATTAAATAGCGTAGACTTGCCAACATTGGGACGCCCCACCAGGGCAATTACAGGAACCATAGACTTCATTCCACAGGGGCTATTGAATACCCCCAAAGCTTTAAACCAGTTACAGACAAACCGCCGCTTAAGTGAGAGCAGCCTGTCCTGAAATCTGTCCT
Organism: Endozoicomonas sp. 8E; assembly: GCF_032883915.1. Taxonomy (NCBI): domain Bacteria; kingdom Pseudomonadati; phylum Pseudomonadota; class Gammaproteobacteria; order Oceanospirillales; family Endozoicomonadaceae; genus Endozoicomonas; species Endozoicomonas sp. 8E. Next base: position 4,502,920 of record NZ_CP120717.1, read on the forward strand.
GACAGGCCCTGATGGGCCAATTGCAACAGATTCCCAACATTCTAATAACAGAAAAAGGGCTGAACCTTCCAAGATTCAGCCCGGCTTTAATCCTTTGCCAAACTCACTGATTAATTCAGCAAGTTATTTTTGGTTCAGCGCAGTCAAAGTACCGTCGGCACTGAGCACATAGAGGAAATCACCCGATACCACAGGGGGGGCTTTGATCGCTGATGAACTGGCTTTGAACCGACCTGCCATAACGCCATCAACCTGAGACAAAAGATGTACATAACCTTCCAGATCACCCACAACTACGTAGCTGCTGTAAGTCGTTGGTGCTGTCAGCAAACGATATTCCAGCTTATCCTGCCTCCAGCTGACCGCTCCACTGCGCTGATCCAGAGAACTGACATAACTGCTGTCATCCGTCAGATACAGAGAGCCAAAACCTTCTGCAATCGACTTGAAGCTGGATAACTCTCGACTCCAGCGTACACGGCCACTGTACATATCCATGGCAGCTACATTACCCTGAAAACTGACCATAAACAGGTTGTCACCCACGATCAGTGGCTCTGCCTTAATGTCGACCATTCTTTCCAGTTCGGAAGCACCTTTCGGAATAGATACCCGACTGTTCCACAGAGGACCGCCGTCATTCACTCTGAATGCTTTCGCCTCACCATTGGAGAGCCCCACAAACACCGCTTCACCTTCAATAAGCGGCGTACTGGAGCCTCTCAGAGTCAATGCAGGCTGCAGGTTTTCCTGATGCCAAAGTTCCTTGCCAGTTTCAGCATCCAGAGCCGTAATCGTATCGTCAATACTCTGAACCATTACGACGCGACCATTGGTTTGGGGAGAAGAAATCACTTCACTGCTCACTCTGGCTTTCCAGAGTTCACTGCCATCTTCCTCTTTCAGAGCAATGACATGCCCATCCAGGGTTCCCAGAAGCAGCATTCCGTAGTCAGCAGTAATGCCACCACCGACAGCTAATTCCAGAGTTTTCTTCCAGATCTCCTTACCAGACTCGAGGTTCAGGGCAATGACATTCCCCTGGGCGCCTGCAGCATAAATAACGTCGCCTGATACAGAAGGCACCAGTCGTTCATAGCTGTCTTCGACACCTTTACCGATACTTTTGGACCAGACCTCTTGCAATTCAATATCCGATTCAAACTCGGTGAGGGGTTTTGGTTTGCGGACTATTTCCTCGTCATCAGAAAACAGACTGCAGGAAGCCAGCCCCAGCGTCAGGAAAACGATCAGCAGTGATCTGATTATTTTCTCCATCCATTAGCCCTCTTTTACGTTAGCTGCCAGATCATCCAGTTTGAACTGCAGCAGAGGCCGGGATTCTCCGTTAGTACGGGCAGCTTCCAGTGCCTTTTCATAGGATTCACGTGCTCTGTCTCTCTGACCCATTGCCAGATGCGCATCGCCTCGAACGGACTCGATAGTTGCAACAAAACCGGCTTCTGAATCGGCTTTGGCCAAAACATCCAGCGCCGCTTGTGCGTTATCGTCAGACTGGCTCAGCATCACTCGAGCCAGTCGGGCACGAGTCACCAGTTCAACTTCCAGATCGGGCTTTTGAGCCAGCACCCATTCAAGGGAAGAACGGGCACCATCAAGATCATTATCGAGAACTTGTTCACGAGCCTGAAACAGTGTTGCAAAAGCCGCATAATCAGAGTTCTCGTAATCAGACTGCAGAGTTTCCACCACGTGTTTAACGGTGGATTTCTGTTGTTCTGACAGTGGCTGTCCCTGAGTCGTGACTTCCAGAAGGCTCTGGTAAAGCTGCGATGAAGCAGCTGCTGTTTCCAGCTGATTCTTCTGGTAAGCCTTATAGCCGAAAATAGCTACGACTGTGATAGCAACACCAGTAACAACAGGCTTGCCGTATTCCTGCCAGAGGTTTTTGAGCAGTTCTACTTCTTCTTCATCTGTCCGGCTCACTCTTTACTCCTGAATTCGCTTTTTCAAAAATTCAACCACAGCAGGAATATCCATGCTTTCCTGCTCACCATCTGTTGACAGAGGCTTAACGGTCACCAGCTGACTAGCCAACTCATCTTCCCCAATGATGAAGGCGAAATCAGCTCCACTGTTATATGCCCTTTTCATCTGTCCTTTAAAGCCTCCACCGCAATTCACCAGAATGCGTACATCCGGAACCACTGTTCTTATTTGCTCGATCAAAGGCAGAGCTTTAGCACTGACACCCTCCCCACGGGTGACCACAGCGACATCAACTGTCTTTTGAACCGACTCGGGAATCAGATTCAACGTTTCCAGCATCAGTACTAGACGTTCCAGCCCCATGGCAAATCCTACTGCCGGCGTTGGCTTGCCACCCAGCAGTTCAACCAGGGCATCGTAACGGCCACCACCGCAAACGGTGCCCTGTGCGCCAAGACTGTCTGTTATCCATTCAAACACGGTCCGGCTATAGTAATCCAGCCCGCGAACCAGACGTGGATTGACCACGTAAGAAATCCCTGCCGCATCAAGAATACTTTTCAGGGTTTCAAAATGCTCAGCCGATTCCGCGTCCAGATAATCATGCAATACTGGTGCATCCGCGACAATTTCCCGGGTGCGTTTATCTTTACTGTCGAGGATTCTCAGAGGATTGATACCCAGACGATTCCGACTGTCTTCATCCAATTCCTTTTCGAAGCGGGATAAATACTCGACCAGAGCCTCACGATAGTTCTGCCGCGCTTCCAATGTACCCAGAGTATTGAGCTCCAGACGCACATGCTGATCAATACCCAACTCTTTCCAGAGTCTCGCAGTCAACAATATAAGCTCTGAGTCAATGTCGGGGCCAGCCATGCCAAAGGTTTCAACACTAAACTGATGAAACTGACGATAACGGCCTTTCTGTGGACGCTCATAACGAAACATAGGTCCCATAGTCCAGAGCCTTTGTGTCTGGTTATAGAGCAAACCGTGCTGGATACCGGCACGAACACAACCGGCTGTCCCTTCAGGACGCAGAGAAAGACTCTCGCCGTTGCGATCCTCAAAGGTGTACATTTCCTTTTCTACAATATCCGTACCTGCACCAATGCCCCGGCTAAATAGTGGACCGGGCTCAACCACAGGCATCCTGATTTCGCGATAACTATAGGTCGCCATCAGGTTACGGAGCCTGGACTCCAGATACTGCCAGGCAGGACTCTGATCTGGCAGGATGTCATTCATCCCACGAATGGCTTGAAGTTGCTTTGCCAAGTTCTGACGCCCTCTCAATCCTCTAAATGACCGTTGGTGAGCAGATAATAATGGCAGATAATGCCAGAAGTATTACTATCAACCGGCAAAAATTGCTCAAAAAGGCTTATTCCAACGGCAAAAGCGCCAACTATAACTTTTCCGGCGCCCTGAGTATAGGCAGACTGGCTTGTCACAGAACCGGATTCTCAGTCAGCCAGCTTTCAGCAGCAGGCTTGCTACCCTTCGACCCGACTCAGGTGTCTTGACCGCAACTTTTTTGCCATTAAACTTTAGATCCGCCACACCTTTCACATTCCCAAAGCGGACCTGAACGGATGAGGGTACTTCAAGCTCCAGGTTAGAGCCTGCTCTCTGAACATCGGTATAGAGATCACGACCACTCATATCCTTGATTTGAATCCAGCAGTCCTCTGCAAACTCAATAGCCAGACTGACACGGGAGCCATCGACTTCATAAGGAGAGTCATCAGTTTCCGAGAGAGAGCCGTCAGCTTCGGGAAGCCCCCCTTCAATTTGACTAAGAGGCTCTTCACTGTCCTGATCAACAGCGGGCATATCATCATTTTCTGATTCTGACTCAGGCTCTACCACTTCTGTTTCAGAATCATCAAAGTCAACCTGAGCGGGCATCACTTTTTCCGCTTCAGAAACATCATCTGACGACTCGATAACAACAGAGGGCTGTTGCCGGAAAATAGCTTCCGATTGTGAAGCAGAACGTTTGTCCAAATTCCATCCATAATAACTACCCGCACCCACCAGAATAACGGTGAGAAGGCTTGCTCCCCAAGCAAAAACAGAAGACATTGGACGCCAGGTTGTCAAAGCAGCACCTGCTTTCAGGTGAGGGGTTTCAGACCCGCTGTGCCCGGTGAAACGATCAAAGTGATCTACCAGCTCGTCACCATCCAACCCGAGAGCACGGGCATAGCGTCTGACGTACCCTCGGGCAAAAACCAGACCTGGCAGTGTCTCAAACTCATTACTTTCCAAGGCCAGAATATAAGACTCTGGCAATTTCAAACGGTCTGCAGCCTCATCTATTGAAAGACCTGCTTTTTGCCTTCCAGCACTTAGTAACTGACCAGGAGTGACAGCAGAAGCCTCCTCCTGGTCTTCCAGGCTGTTTTGCTCATCAGTACTCATAACTGCTTCTACTCCGCACTCCCCCTCCAGTGGAAGAAGGGAATAAACGCCCTAATTGCAAAGAATAACTGGCTGCAGCATCCTTATCGCCATTAATTCTGGCCAAGCGAACCCCCAGCCTCAGGGATCGCTCATTCTGACGGGAAAGACGGGTAAAGACCTGATAGTACTTCCAGGCTTCACGAAACTGGCCTTGCTCTTCAAGTATCGCCGCTAATTCCAGACTTGCACGAGGTAAGTTACTGTTCAGTTTAAGAGCTTTGTCAAAATGCTCTACTGCCAGGGATCGTCGACCTTGTTTTAATGCCACCAGACCCAGGTTTTCATAAGCCCGGCTGCGGCTAGTATAACGAACGTCATCGGCGGCTTTCTCAAATTCACGGTAAGCCTCGCCCAAGCGGTTCTGACTGAAGAGAAATACACCAAAGTTATTATGGATTTCAGAAGAGTCAGGATTGAAAGACAGGGCTTTCCTGAAGGAAGTCTCTGCCAGGCTGGCTTCTCCCTGAAGCTGATAAACCAACCCAAGCATGCCGTAGGCATCGGCTGATCGGGGCTGGATCTCCAACGCCCGGTTGATGGGCTTGACTGCCTTCTCGGTTAGACCCTGTTGCACATATCCCCTGGCCAGTTCAAGATAGCTACGAACAGCTTCATCTTCATTCACGGGCTCAAGCCCGCCGGTTGCAACACAACCACTCAGGATGATACTGAACAAAACTGCACTGATTCCCAGTTTTGCGATCATGCTTCTCCCCGCTTTTTAATTATTTTGAACATAGTAAGTGAACCGGGATAGTCGAGGCCACAGAAATCTGGCCCCTGCGGTCATAATTTTCAGCTCAAACAGGCTTTTATCAGAACCAATGAATTGGAAACCGGATACTCTGATCAGCCAAGATTTAGCTGACGAGCAGCGATATAACGTTCACTTCTTCGTGTTTTGTCTGCAACCTGCCCCACCAGCTGACCACAGGCAGCATCAATATCGTCACCACGAGTCTTGCGCACGGTCACATTAAAACCGGCTTCCTGTAGTTGCTCCTGAAAACGACGTACAGCATTGTTACTGGGGCGTTCATAACCGGAATGCGGGAACGGATTAAAGGGGATCAGGTTGATTTTACAGGGGACATTCTTCAACAACTGAATCAGCTCAGTCGAATGCTCAGGCTGATCATTCACTCCCGCAAGCAACGTATATTCAATGGTTACGACACGTTTGTCGGGAAGCCCACTCATGTATTGATCGATCGCATCCAGCAACTCTGACAACGGATACTTGCGATTGATGGGAACCAGCACATTTCTCAATTCGTCATTAGGTGCATGGAGTGACACAGCCAGTGACACATCGGTCACCTCACCCAGTTTACGCAGGGCGGGAACAACCCCCGAAGTACTCAGTGTTACCCTGCGCTTGGACAGACCATAACCCAGGTCGTCCATCATCAGGTTCATGGCATCAACGACATTGTCAAAGTTCATCAGAGGCTCGCCCATCCCCATCATTACAACGTTGGTGATAGAACGATCTTTCTTTGCGGGAACATTATTAAAGTGACGCGCGGCAATCCAGACCTGACCGATAATTTCAGCCACAGTGAGGTCGGAGTTAAAACCCTGCTTACCGGTAGAGCAGAAGCTGCAGTCCAGTGAACACCCTGCCTGGGAAGATACACAGAGGGTGCCGCGCTTTCCTTCCGGTATATAGACTGTCTCGACACAACTGCCTGAGGCGACTCTTACCACCCACTTGCAGGTACCATCTTCAGAAAACTGGCTGCTGATGACTTCGGGACCTCGAATTTCAGCCACATCTTTCAGCTTTTGCCTTAGGGTTTTGCTGATATTGGTCATTTCATCAAAATTATCGACGCCGAAGTGGTGAATCCACTTGAGCATCTGCTCGGCACGAAACTTCTTTTCACCTATGCTGAGAAAAAAATCCACCATCTTGCTGCGGGACAGATCCAACAGGTTAACAGGTGTATTTTGAACCTCACCGGCCTCAGCGCTTACGGTGATTAATTCTGACATTCTTAATACCTCAAAAAGCCATGAGCGCTATAATTCGCCCAACAGCCATGGGGCGGCCACGCATTATTCCTCGCAGGAATTTAATGCAAACCCGAAATGGCTGCATTCTCATTAACTGCCATGATTGACTGTAGAGATAAGTCGTCGACACTGAGCTAATGAAAAATGATTGACGATAAAAACATGAGCGCCATTAAACCACAATAGCCACGGCATTTTTATAGATAAAAATACAGGGCATACGCCTGCCCCTGATTTCAGGGTGCAGAATGAATGCCCCGTTATGTCATTATCGAGTGCGAGGACAAACGCCTGCATCTTCAAAGAAGTAGGACACTTCTCTGGCAGCAGAAGTCGGAGAATCCGAACCATGCACTGCGTTTTCATCAATAGTCTGAGCAAAGTCGGCACGGATAGTTCCCGCAGCGGCTTCGGCCGGATTGGTAGCGCCCATCAGCTCACGATGATGAGCAACCGCATTCTCACCTTCCAGAACCGACACAACGACAGGGCCCGATGTCATGAAGGCCACCAGATCCTTAAAGAAAGGACGCTCTTTATGCTCTGCATAAAAACCTTCTGCCTTCTCTTTGCTCAGGTGAACCATGCGGGTTCCGACAACTTTCAGGCCGGCTTTTTCAAAGCGGCTAAAAATCTCGCCGATGACGTTTTTAGCAACAGCGTCAGGCTTGATAATTGACAAAGTGCGCTCTACGGCCATTACACTCTCCAAACTTTCTTTTATTGGCCCGCTAAGGGTCAAGTTTATAATTCATTACGCCACCTCCAGTCATTGGGGAAGCTTGGTCGGCATTGTAAACGATCACTATCCCGGTGTCAGTCATATCCGTAAAAATCATACAAGAGAAAAAACAAACTCATATCATCAAGTTTCAAGACGCCAATACCACGCCTATCTCATTTGAGAGACCAGCAGTGCGCCCAATGTGTGTCTACAATTCTTACGCACTCGCACATGTGCCAGAACATTTCTATTTACTCAAGCTTAATAACTCACTCACTAAGGCAAGCATAACATTGACTTTAACAAATAAGTTGAGCAGCCGTTCCTCTCGATGCGCTGCAATACAGCTTTCACTATTGACATTCTGTTTCATATTAACATCACCTCCGCTTCGGGCCGCCCCCCAAACATGCCAGGAGTGTATGTCTGCTTTCAATGATAGTGACTTTCTAGTCTGCCCAGTCTGCCACCCGGGACCTGACGATCCGGCTCAGTCCTTGCCAAAAGCCAATCAGCCTATCGCCAGCTACACGACACCTAACAATCCAGTAACTCAACCTGCAATACCACACTCCCAACATCTGGATGTGGTGATGAGACTTTTTATGTTGGCAGCCCAGACCCATTCAAATTCAAATTTTGTTTTTTCCCCTGACAGCCTTTTTCACGCCCTGTCGGCCATACTCGCGGGAGCCTCTGGCACCACCCGGGAGTTGCTCGCAAATTTTCTGGAAAGCAGTGCTTTCCCCACCACAACAGAAGAACCAGGTGCCGGCTCAGGACAAAGCGAGGTCTACTCTGTGGGCAACGCTTTATTACTGGCCTCCCGACACCAGCTTCAGGATACCTATCGAAGGGAAGCTGAAAAGATGAATACGATTGTTCATGAGGATATTGACTTTACTAACAGACCATCCGTGAAAGCACTCGCAAGGCATCTTAACGAAGAGTTCTGCTATTTAACCCATGGCATGATTCAATCTTTTTGCAGTGCTGATGATTGGAACACAGAGACTGCACTTATTCTCATCAATTCTGTTTATTTCAGAGGGCTGTGGAAACAACCTTTTTATCGTAAACAGGAAGGAGGAATGTTTACTTTAGCAAACGGAAGAGTGCATCTCAGAAGAGTTTTACATCAGGAAATACGACAAACAGGTTACGCTACCCACGATGAGTGGCAAGCAGTAACGGTTCCCTACCGGGGTAACTATGAAATGGTTCTGGTTTTACCTCCGGAAGGAACAGCAGTTTCAGGAATATCTAGTGGAATAATGGCCGATTTACTTGCGTCAATGCAAACTGTACCAGAAGTGGATCTTACTTTACCCGCTTTTGAGACCCATTCCAAAAGTGACCTGCATTCCGCCTTACAAAACACGGGTCTGGGATGTTTGTTTGAGCTAGGCAGAGTCAATTTAGGTGGCATGCTAGTAGGTTCTTCGAAAGAGATCTTTTTAAGCGGTGCTCAACAAAATTGCGCCATAAAAGTCAACGAATTAGGGACTGAAGCTTCAGCAGTCACTCAAACCATGTTTGTCGATGGTATCAGAAATAATATCAAAATTAATTTTAACAGGCCATTTCTTTATATATTACGACATAAGAAAACGGAGAGAATACTCTTTATCGGGCAGATACTTCACCCTGAAGACCTTAACTATCGTTAACTGGAAGAATAGAATCAACAATCACTAAAGGCGCTCATTGGTACTGTCGGCTGGGCTGATCACTCAAGCTCTTCTATCCAGGCCGCCTGAATAGCTTCCAGAACCTTTTCTCCACAACGCTCTGGATCATCATCAAAATCTTCCAGAGCCATCACCCAGCTTCTCAGATCAACAAAATTGACAAACTTTGGATCAACATCCGGATGGGCATCGACCAGCTCAGCAGCAATGTCGTAAACGTCTGTCCATCTCATTGCCTTTCTTCCTCCTATTCGTGATCCGCTCTACGAAAAGAAAGAGACTCATTGGAGCCTCTCCAGCGAAAACACATCAGGATCAGTGTTTCTCTGACACCTGGTTAAGCGTGTACCTGGGTATTTCTACCACCAGATCCTTTTCAGCAACCACCGCCTGACAGCTCAAACGAGATTCAGGCTCCAGACCCCAGGCTTTGTCGAGCAGATCTTCTTCCAGCTCATCCGCTTCTTCCATACTGTCAAAACCCTCACGAACAATCACGTGACAGGTAGTACAGGCACAGGACTTTTCGCAGGCATGTTCAATCTCAATACCATTAGCCAGAGCCGCATCACATACGGTCACCCCCGCCTCAGCTTCAATCACAACCCCTTCCGGACAGATTTCATCATGGGGCAGAAATACGATTTGCGGCATTGTTCAGGACTCCTTGAATTCGTCAATCTTATGGCCCGAGAGTGCTTTTCGTATGCCCGAATTCATTCGACGGGCAGCAAACTCATCACTGGCCTTATTGATACGTTCTATTTCTAGCTTGATGGCGTCGGCATTGCCCAGACGCCTTACAGTTCCGAGTTGTTCCAGATCAGCCACCAGCCGGTTAAATTCATCTTCACTCAGCAGTTCACGCCCGTCGACTTCAAGTGCCGTTGTCAGAGCTTCTGTCAAACGATCAGCCTCAACTTCCTGCTCCCGCAGTTTCCTGGCATCCCGGTCTTCGACAGCACTACTCATGGACTCTTTCAGCATACGAGCGATTTCATCATCGGTCAGACCAAATGAGGGCTTGACCTGTACACTGCTTTTAACACCCGTTGCCATTTCTTCCGCTGAAACATCCAGCAGACCGTCCGCGTCGACCTGGAAAGTCACACGAATCTTGGCAGCACCGGCAGGCAGTGGCGGAATACCGCGCAACTCGAAGCGAGCCAGCGAACGGTTATCTCTCACCAGTTCCCGCTCACCTTGCAAAACCTGTATGGCCATCGCGGTCTGGCCTTCTTTATAGGTAGTGAACTCCTGAGCCCTGCTGACCGGGATAGTGGTATTTCTGTGAATGACTTTTTCCATCAGTCCACCCATGGTCTCCAGACCGAGCGAAAGAGGAATAACGTCCAACAGCAACATTTCTTCAGCAGACTTGTTCCCTGCCAGAACATTGGCCTGTTGTGCAGCGCCCATTGCAACGACCCGATCCGGATCAATAGACGTCAGGGGTTGCTTGCCGGCAAATTCAGCCACAGACTCTCGAACCAAGGGTACACGGGTAGAACCACCCACCATAACTACATCACGAATGTCAGCCGCCTTAACGCCTGCATCACGCAGGGCTCGCTTGAACGCTCTGATGGTTCTGGAAACCAGTGGCTTAATCAGTCCATTGAACCGAACACGGCTCAGCTCACCTTGCCAGCCAGCAAAGGCGACGGGCACACTATCAAAGTCAGTCAGGGCTTCTTTGACCCTGCAGGCCTCTGTCATTACAGCCCTGAAAAGCCCACTGTCGAGATCCGCTTCGGAAACGGAAGCGGACTCCAGAATCCAACGGGCAACGGCTTTGTCAAAATCATCACCACCCAGTGCAGTATCACCACCCGTAGCCATGACTTCGAACACGCCTTTCTTCAACCTGAGCACAGAAATATCGAAGGTACCACCACCCAGATCGAAGACAGCAATAACCCCTTCCGCGCCTTCATCCAGTCCGTAGGCAACGGCCGCTGCGGTGGGTTCATTCAAAAGACGGTACACATGTAAACCTGCCAGCCTGGCTGCATATTTAGTTGCCTGCCGTTGTGCATCGTCAAAATAGGCAGGCACGGTAATGACCGCGCCATCCAAATCACCGCCCAGGCTTTCCCTGGCACGCTCTGATAATGAACGAAGAATTTCAGCAGACACCTCAACCGGACTGACAGCACCCATACGGGTTTCTATCAGAGGCATACTGCTTTCTGATTGAGTGAAGTGATAAGGCATCACCTCACCCAGCGTATTGACATCTTCCAGACCTCGTCCCATTAATCGCTTAACCGAGACAATGGTATTCAGGGAATCCTCCACGACGTGAGGTTTCGCAGCCAGCCCCACCTCGATACCCTGGTCTGCGTATCGAACTATTGAGGGCAGAATATGATGGCCATCGTGATCTGGTAATGTTTCCACAGAGCCGGATCGAACGGTCGCTACCAGGGAGTTGGTCGTTCCCAGATCGATGCCTACTGCACGTTTTTGCTGATGAGGTTCCGGAGCCTGCCCGGGTTCAGATATCTGAAGAAGTGCCATATTCGATTCTCAATCATCCAGGAACTCGGCTTCCAGCTGTTCCAGTTCGGTAGACAGCTTAACCATGAATTGCATTTTTTGAACGACAGCCGCAGCCTGCTCCAGAGAAGCCTCATCGCCCTTTTGCCAGAGAGAGGCAAATTCGTTTTGATAATCCGTTACAGATTGGTCCACTTGAGCCATCAGCCGATCCAGTTCAGACTCAGGATCCTGATGTTCACGAATTTCGCTGACAACTTCTCTCAGCTCCATCTGCTCCATCAGGAAGACCGTGTCCATAAGCGTATTATTTTCAAGATCAACAGGACGACCAGCCAGGTCCAGCAGGTAAAGTGAGCGATTGAGAGGCAACTTCAGTGTTTCGAACCCTTCATTAACATAGGCCGCATACTGAACCGCCAACCTTTGCTGACGCTCGTCTTCCCCGGCAAAACGGTCAGGATGAACCGACTTTTGCAATTCGCGATATCGCTCGGATAATAACGCCTGGTCGACCTGAAATTCGACAGGCAACTGAAACAGCTCGAAAAAATTCTTGGTTAAATCGACCACGATACCGGACATTCCAAATAGGTGAATGCTGGAATTCCAGCAACAAATAAAATGTCTGAAATCCCAAAACTTATTTATTACGCAGCCTTTATTGCGACACTCTCTCAATGCCAAAAAGTCTTTCATCACCTGCGCGACAAAAGACTTTTCAATGCATTCAAAAACGGACAAGGTCAGGCTGCATAGGTATCACTGTACGTCAGGATTCAAACGTTAAAGCTCTCACCACAACCGCACTCACTGGCTGCATTGGGGTTGTTGAATTGAAAGCCTTCATTCAAACCTTCCCTGACAAAATCAAGCTCAGTGCCATCAAGGTAGACCAGACTCTTCTGATCCGAGTATATGTAGACGCCCTGACTTTTAAAAGACAGCTCGTCTTTGGCAGTTTCATCCACGAACTCCAGCACATAAGCCATGCCCGAACAGCCAGAAGTTCGCACCGCAACACGGATACCTAGCCCTCTGCCGCGCTTCTTCAGTTGATCCCTTACATGCCGGGCTGCGGCCTTTGTCATGGTGATCGCCATGAAATACTCCAACTCAATACATAAATCCAGCAGGTCAATGAAATATCACTGACCTTAAGACTCGCCGTGCTTGGTACGATAATCGTCTATTGCAGCCTTGATTGCATCTTCAGCCAGCACTGAACAGTGGATCTTCACAGGAGGAAGCGCCAACTCTTCAGCAATATCTGTGTTTTTAATTTCTGCTGCCTGATCCAGGGTCTTGCCTTTCATCCACTCTGTTGCCAAAGAGCTGGAGGCAATAGCAGAACCACACCCGTAGGTTTTGAAACGGGCATCTTCAATCACACCCTCATCGCTGACCTGAATCTGAAGACGCATTACATCACCACAGGCGGGCGCACCGACCATACCGGTACCTACCTTGTCAGATTTGTCGTCGAGTTTGCCGACATTGCGGGGATTCTCGTAGTGATCGATTACTTTTTCACTGTATGCCATGATATTTTCCTCCCACCCGGTTCGATATTAGTGTGCTACCCACTGAACAGTGCTCAGATCTACGCCATCCTTGTACATATCCCAAAGAGGTGAAAGTTCACGCAGTTTTCCTACGGCCTCTCTTACCTGGGCTACAGCATGATCTACTTCTTCAGCCGTTGTGAAACGACCAAAGCTGAAACGCAGGGAACTGTGTGCCAGCTCATCGCTGACGCCCAGCGCACGCAGCACATAAGACGGTTCCAGACTGGCTGAAGTACAGGCCGACCCGGAAGAGACAGCAATATCTTTCAGAGACATAATCAGGGACTCACCTTCCACGAAGGCAAAGCTGATATTGAGATTACCGGCAACACGGTGTTCAAGACTGCCATTGACATGAACTTCTTCCATGTCTGAAATACTGTTCAAAAAGCGTTGACGCAACTTCAGGCTGTGCTCGTTATCGGCACCCATCTCTTCTTTGGCGATACGACAAGCTTCACCCATACCGACGAGCTGATGTGTAGCAAGAGTACCTGAACGCATACCACGCTCATGACCGCCGCCATGAATTTGAGCCTCGATACGAACGCGTGGCTTACGGCGCACGTACAGGACACCCACACCTTTAGGGCCATACATTTTGTGAGCCGATAAAGACATCAGATCCACTTTGAGACTACCCAGGTCAATAGGCAGTTTACCGGCACTCTGCGAAGCATCAACGTGGAACAAAACCTTGTTGGCCCGGGTGATTTCGCCAATCGCTGCGATATCTGTGACCACACCAATTTCATTATTGACGTGCATGAGACTAACCAGAACAGTGTCTTCACGCAGTGCATTGCTTACCTGCCCGGGAGTAATCATCCCTTGAGAATCTGGCTCGAGGTAAGTCACCTCAAAACCTTCACGCTCTAACTGACGACAGGCATCCAGAACCGCTTTGTGTTCAATCCTTGAAGTAATGACGTGCTTACCCTTCTTGCTGTAAAAGTGCGCTACGCCTTTAATGGCCAGGTTGTCAGACTCGGTGGCACCTGAAGTCCAGACAATTTCGCGGGGGTCAGCATTCAACAAGTCCGCAACCTGCCTGCGAGCATTTTCAACCGCTTCTTCTGCCTTCCAGCCGAATACATGTGAACGGGATGCAGGATTACCGAAATTGCCCTCAGACAACAGACATTGACTCATCTTCTCAGCAACACGAGGATCACAGGGTGTTGTTGCTGAATAATCCAGGTATATAGGTAGTTTCATCCCGTACATCTCCAGGCGCTCGGACACTGATGTCGTTCGAGTCGCTCAAGGCTGTTTGTCCCTGCGATCAACTGAACTTCCCTCATCAAAGAAGACTATTGATCGCACTCTTGTTTTTCAGTCCCTGCTGCTCATCCTGACGGATTGCAACACTCTGAACCTCACGTCTGGCAACGAGTTCAGCAAGACTGATACCACTGAGGAACTCGTGGATCTGCTGGCTAAGATCATGCCAGAGGTCATGGGTAAGGCACTTAGCTCCTTTCTGGCAGGAACCACTGCCGTGACATCGCGTGGCATCGACCGATTCATTAACCGCATCAATCACTTCTGCCACATAGATTTCATCAATATCACGACTGAGGCGATAACCACCTCCAGGCCCTCGAACACTGCATACCAGGTCTCCCTTACGGAGACGAGAAAACAGCTGCTCCAGATAGGACAGAGAGATACCCTGACGATCGGAAATATCAGCCAGCGCTATAGGCCCTTCACCAGCATGAAGAGCCAGGTCCAACATAGCGGTTACGGCATAACGCCCTTTTGTTGTTAATCGCATGCTGGCAACATCTCCGAACTAGCCGACCAGAGCCGGTATTATCAAAAGAATCCAATCTACTGATTTTGCTGCCTGTCCAGATAGCAGCTCCATCCTGTATACGTAATAAAACCATCGCAGGATCAGTATTCGTGCGAATTATGAAATACCCTAGTAATTTAGTCAAGTATTATAAATGATAGCTCGAGAGCCTGTTTTGGCCTTAAGCCAACCAATGCGAGAGAGAGAGGAGTGGGTTGAAGAGCGATAAGGCAGAATTGAGATCAAGCCAACTGAAAAGATCACCTAAAGTAAGGACCTGTTGCTCAACTATCTGGAAACGTTACTAGCAAAACACTATAAAAAACGTACCGACCTATAAGCCGACGCCATTGTATACAAGCAGCGCCCTGCATCCAAGCAAATTATGGATGCGTAAGCACCTCATCCTCCCCGCCTGACTTGACGCTGGCAAAATCTTCTTTTCTTAACTCAGGCAGCTGCTTGTCACCACAATCAAGCCCGCGCTCCCTGAGCGTCATACAGAGCTCTTCTATACGGCTATCCACTGCCTGCATATGATCCAGCATCGCAGATATAGCGTTTGCGGTAGGATCCGGCATATCTTCTGTAACTGCATAGGCATCAAAACCTATCTTTTCGGCCATTTTCTGGCGCCGACAGTCCACTTCTTCACGCTTTTTGACGATACGCCCCGGTATGCCGACCACCGTAGCACCTTCAGGTACTTCACGAACCACCACTGAGTTGGAACCAATTTTGGCATTTGCGCCAACAATAAATGGGCCCAACACCTTGGCACCTGCACCAACCACAACTCCCTCCATAAGTGTCGGGTGACGCTTACCCTGATTCGAAGGGTGATTTTTACCTCTATTTGGCGAAGTCCCACCCAGCGTTACACCATGATAAAGAGTCACATCGTCATGAATGATGGCCGTTTCACCGATCACCACACCCATTCCATGGTCTATGAAAAAACGTCGACCAATGCTGGCACCAGGATGTATTTCTATACCAGTTAACCAGCGACTGAATGTCGATAGTGATCGACCCAACCAGCAGAACCCGGACTTCCAGATTTTATGCGCCGCACGATGCAACAGCAGAGCATGAAGCCCCGGATAGTTGGTAAGAACTTCAAAGGTGCTCCGGGCAGCCGGATCACGTACCATGACCGTTCTTATGTCTTCTTTTAAACGTTCAAACATGGGTCAATTCGTCACTTGTTTCTGGGTGCTGTTGTTATTATTGAATGTACATTCTTACTTCTTTTGAGTCTCTTCAGCCTCTTCAGTCCTGCCGGAACAATCTGCAAACTTCCCCGTCTCTGACAAAATGCCTCTAAGGATACTCAGCTCGACGCGATCTGGACGAATGCGGCCGTACATACGCCTGAGCTTGGCCATGATCTTCTCATGACTGCTGTGCTCAAGAAAGCCGATTTGCACCAGCGTCTTATATAAATGCTCATAAAAACGCTCCACATCATCCTGGGAAGCCAGTTCATGGGTTCGCGGTGAAGGCAACGGAACTTCACCCCGAGTTACAGCCAGCCATGTCATTCTCAACTCGTAGGTCATAACCTGGACAGCAGCTCCGAGGTTCAGCGAGCTGAAATCCGGATTGGTCGGTACATGCACCTGAAGATGACACATCTGTAATTCTTCATTAGTCATCCCGCGATCCTCCCTACCAAAAACCAGAGCAATACCTCCTGAACTCGCTTCAGAAAGAATCTGGTTAGCACAGGCACGTGGATCAACCAGGGGGAGCGACACCCCTCTGACTCTGGCACTGGTACCGACTACAAAGTGACAGTCTGCTACTGCCTCTTCTAAAGTACTCACCACTCTGGCATCAGCCAGCAGATCGTCCGCTCCGGAAGCCAGCGCACTAGCCTTACCTGAAGGAAACTCCTGCGGCTCCACCAACACCAGCTTACCAAGCCCCATGGTCTTCATAGCCCTTGCTGCCGCTCCGATATTACCGGGATGAGTGGTATTGATCAGAACAATGGAAATATTGTCGAGCACCAAAGGCTCAATTGCTACTGCGTCACTCACTGAGGGATATCTCGTTTGCACCAAAAAACAAGGAGCCAGAAGCTCATTAAAAGCCATAAAACTCATCCAAAACCTGTAGCGGATGATTTTTTATGATGTCTACGATCGAAGCGGCAAGTTTAACCCAAACAATGACTGACAGCCACGCAAGGGAAGCTTCTATTGACCTTAAAACCGATATAGTTAACAACCAATACCTTCATCCTGATCATCACCATTAAATCAGAGACTACACAGGAGCGCAGCGAAAGGTTTCCAGTCTTAAATAACACTGTTATACTCACGCGATTATTTTCCCAGTCACTGGCCTAATACTCGGAGCTTTATTTTTCCGGAGTAGGAAACCAGTCTGTACCAGGCTGCCGATCTCCTCGGTCAGCATTTCGATCTTTCACAGTCAGACGTAGTCCAGCCTATGCAACCCATGGTGAATATGGCCCTGCGAGCAGCTCGCTCGGCCGCCGAAATCATCCTTCATGCCCATCAGGACCTCGAGAGCCTCAAGGTGCAGGCAAAAGACCGGAACGACTTTGTCACTGAAGTCGACAGAGCTTCCGAGCAAGCCATTATCGGCGCATTAAAGAAGGCGTACCCCGACCACGGATTTTTTGGTGAAGAGTCCGGAATTATTGAAGGAAAAGGTGAAGGTAAGGACTACCTCTGGATCATTGATCCACTGGATGGCACCACCAACTTCATCCGTGGCATCCCCACTTTTGCTATTTCTATTGCCTGTCAATATCGCGGCCGTATTGAACACGCCGTTGTGCTTGACCCCATTCGTGACGAGGCATTTTGCGCCAGCCGTGGACAAGGTGCCACAATGAACAGCAAACGCATTCGCGTGAGCAACCGCAAAAGCCTTGAAGGCGCATTAATCGGGACAGGCATCCCTTTCTCCGGAAACAGCCTGAACTATCTGGACGGCTACCTGAACATGATGCGCGCCTTACTGGGCGATACTGCCGGCATTCGTCGTGCAGGCGCTGCCGCACTTGATCTGGCCTACGTTGCCTGCGGCCGTCTGGACGCATTCTGGGAATTCGGTCTGCAAAAATATGATATGGCAGCTGGCATACTGTTGATTCAGGAAGCCGGTGGTCTTTGCAGCGATTTCAATGGCAGACACGACTTCCTGGACAAGGGTCAGGTCGTTGCCGCCAACCCCAAATGCTTCAAGGAAGTGCTGCAACGTATTCGTCCATTTACCCATGAAAACATGGGACGCTGACCTCATAGAGCCTTACCCTTACGGGCTAAGGCTCGTTTTTCAGGCAAAGTCATTTCACCAGTTTCGCCAGATCCCGAAAAACATCACTCTCGGCAGTTCTCATCAGTTCAAACAACGCCATTTCAACATTGGTCACCTCAACACCCTTGCGTGCCAATTTATCTAACGCCAGTCGCTTGCTGTGCTTAGATCTGGATGAAGTCGCATCAGCCACTATTTCAACTTCATAGCCTGAAGCCATTAAATCCAGAGCCGTCTGATAGACACAAATATGAGTCTCAATACCGGACAGCAAAATGCATGTTTTTCCAGTTGCCATAAGTGAATCCATAAACGTCTGGTGCCCACAACCACTGAATGTTGCCTTAGCTATGGGAGTCACACCCTCCAACTCATCTGCAACCTCAGGAGTCGTTCGCCCCAATTTTTCGGGCAACTGCTCCAGCCATAAAACAGGCATATTCAGCATTCGAACCCCTTTAATCATTTTCACCAGAGCGTCATGCATTTTCTCCTGCTTATACATCAATGTGGCAAGCTTACCCTGAACATCAACAACAACCAGAGCGGTATTATTCTGACTCAGCATACTGACACCTCAACGCGGTAGTACAAACAGTTTAATAATATTTGGGACCTGATCCAAAGCCATTGTACAGGTTGCTTTTTATGCAGCATGACAAGATGTAAAACATTGAGTCAGAGCGCAAAAAAAACCGACCTTTTTACGGCCGGTTATTCATTAAACTGACAGGCGCCTCAATACAGAGACCTGGTAACGACAGCCATCAGGGTCTGTGATCAGCATCATCTTCCTTAACAGGAACAATCAGGTCTTCGCGACTGATCTTCATGTAAATCAGCAGATTAGAGGCAATATAGATGGAGGAATAAGTACCCACACCAATACCTACAATCAGTGCTGTGGCAAAACCATTGATCATCTCACCTCCAAACAGGAACAGAGAGAGCAGTACCATCAAGGTAGTACCCGAGGTCGCCAATGTCCGGCCCAATGTCTGAGTCAGGGAAACATTGATGATTTCATCAGCATCACCCTTCCTCAGCTTCCTGAAGTTTTCACGAATTCTGTCGTAGACAATAATGGTATCGTTCAACGAGTAACCAATAACCGCCAGTATCGCCGCCAGAACGGTGAGGTCGAACTGCAACTGCAGAAAGGAGAACAATCCCAGAACGATAATGGTGTCATGAGTCAATGCCAGAACGGCACCAACAGAAAACTTGAACTGGAATCGGAAAGCGATATAAAGCATAACCAGACCCAGGGCCATCAGCATCCCCAGGCCACCCTGCTCTCTCAGTCGCTCACCCACCTGAGGACCAACAAACTCGACTCGTTTGACGACAACGCTGCCATCGTGATTCTGATTCAACTGCCTGGCAATATTATGACCCAGAGCAGGGTCATCACCGGGAATACGAACCAGAATGTCACGCACAGAACCGAACTCCTGCACGACGGCGTCATTATAACCAGCTTCACCCAGCTGATTACGAATCTCTTCAGTGTTCGCAGGCTGATCATAAACCAACTCGATCAGGGTACCGCCGGTAAAATCCAGACCCCAGTTAATTCCTTTAGTGGCCAGGGAAGCCAGGGAGCCCAGAATCATCACAACGGAAAGAATAGTTGCATAGGTACGCAACTTCATAAAATTAATGGTTTTATCGCTCAAGGCTGCTTTCTTGTCTGCCATTGTGACCACCTCAGATGCTCAGTTTCTTCAGATCACGACGTCCGCCATACACCAGATTCACCAGTGAGCGGGTCACCATAATCGCGGTGAACATGGATGTGACGATACCGATAGACAGAGTCACAGCGAAGCCCTTGATTGGACCGGTTCCCACGGCAAAGAGAATCAGACCGACCAAAAGCGTGGTAATATTACCATCAAAAATCGATACAAAAGCACGATCATAACCATCATGAATCGCACGCTGTATAGGACGCCCCAGCTTAATCTCCTCTCGAATACGCGAGAACACCAGCACGTTGGCATCCACCGCCATACCCAGTGTCAGAACGATACCGGCAATACCGGGCATTGTCAGGGTAGCACCAAAGATACTCATGACAGCAATCAAGAGCATAAGATTGATAGCCAGGGCAATATTCGCCAGCAAACCAAACACCCGGTAGACCACCACCATAAACATGACAACCAGACCCAGCCCCATCAGAGTAGAGTCCAGCCCCATCTTGATATTCTCGGCACCCAGGCTTGGGCCCACTGTACGCTCTTCAACAAAATACATAGGCGCCGCCAGGGAGCCAGCTCTTAGCAACAGAGCCAGCTCAGAGGCTTCACCCGAAGAATCCAGACCGGTAATACGGAACTGGTTACCCAGTGCCGACTGAATAGTAGCCAGACTGATCACTCGTTTTTCTTCGCGGAAACCAGGCACTTTAACTTTGACCAAGTTTCCGTCAATTTCACGAGTTTCAGTACGGGTCACAGGCTTCTGCTCAATAAAGATGACCGCCATGCTGCGCCCGACATTATTTCGCGTGGCGTTATTCATTTTCTTGCCGCCGGTACTATCCAGACTGATGTTTACCTGAGGCTGACCACTTTCGGTATCAAAGTTTGACTGAGCACTGGAAACTCGCTCACCGGTAATAATTATGTCGCGCTCCAGGTTAACGGAACGCCCCTGGTAATCAAAAGCCTCTGAAGTACTGCGAGAAGCATTTGGCAGCGCCTCGAGACGGAACTCGAGGTTAGCGGTTTTACCGAGAATACGCTTGGCTTCCGCGGTATCCTGAACACCCGGAAGCTCAACAACGATGCTGTTACGCCCCTGACGCTGTACCAGAGGTTCAGAAACACCCAACTCGTTAACACGGTTACGAACAGTCGTCAGGTTTTGCTTGACCGCATAATCCTCCAGTTCACGAATATACTGTTCGGAGTAGCGATAGGAAACAGCATAACGCTCCCCCAGGTCATCAGCCTCTACCAGCAAATCAGGAAACTCACGTTTGATCAGGCGCTCTGCCTTGTCACGGGTTGTTTCATCCAGGAATGCCAGCTGACGGGCACCGTCAGCACGATCTGGCATAGTGCGATAGCGGAGCCTTTCTTTTCGGAGCAGTGTACGAATTTCGGTATTGGAAATATCCAGCTTGGTCTTAACAGCCCGATCCGTATCCACCTCCAGCTGGAAGTGCACACCGCCCGACAAATCCAGACCCAGTTTCATGGGATAGGCGCCCATGGATGTCAGCCATTCAGGTGTTGTCGGAGCCAGATTGAGCGCTACGATGTAGTCATCGCCCAGTGCGTCCTTTATCACCGATTTAGCCAACTGCTGTTGATCAGCATGCTTCAGTCGAATCAACAAGGCATCGTTATTATTATCACTGGCCTTAACCTCAATATTGGCCTCAGCAAGCGCTTTCTGCGCCTTATCCTGCACACCAGCATTGATGGTTTCAGATGAACTGGCGCCCGATATCTGAATAGCAGGGTCATCGGGATACAAATTGGGCAGAGCGTACACAAAGCCAAGGGCAACGATGATTGCAATCAGCAGGTACTTCCACAGCGGATATCGATTGAGCATGGCCCACCGGTTCCTGTTCTAAATTTTAAATGCCTGGATCAGAAAGAAGCCTGTTCAAGGAACAAAAACTCTCCCTGATGCTCAGGCAAAGTCCGTTTCTCCAGAAATAACCGGAAACCATCCTCGATTTCCGGTCACGCTTTTTATCATGAAAAAATTTTTCATCATCAACGATGCGGAAAAATCATTTCCATAGCTCATGACTATTAATTAGCACATGACTATTACTGAATGGCTTTAATAGTGCCCTTGGGCAGAGAAGCAGCTACTGAAGATTTTTGGAAGTTCAGTTCGATGTTCTCGGCAACCTTAAGGGTAATAAACTCATCGGTAGTGTTCACGACCTTGCCAACGATACCACCAGTGGTCACGACCTCATCCCCCTTGGACAGGTTGCTGAGCAGATTCTTGTGCTCCTTGGCCCGCTTGGACTGCGGGCGCCAGATCAGCAGCCAGAAAATCAGGACAAAACCGCCCAGCATGATCAGCTGACCGTACATGCTAGGACCCACAGGGGCTGATCCAGCCGCTTCAGCAAATGCCGGACTGATGAATGGGATCATTCAAATGCTCCTTAAAACAATACACAGTTAAATTCCGTTACATCAAAAACAGGATCTTACCGACCGATTAAAGTACCGGCACTGCTTGACCACGCTTTCGGTAGAACTCTTCGACAAAGTCGTCCAATTTACCTTGTTCAATGGCGTCTCGCAAACCTGCCATGACTCTCTGGTAGTAGCGAAGATTGTGGATTGTATTGAGCATACAGCCCAGGATCTCGCCACATTTGTCCAGATGATGCAGATAGGAGCGACTGAAATTCTGGCAAGTATAGCAGTCGCAACCCTCTTCCAATGGCCGGTTATCCCGCTTATGGACGGCATTGCGAATTTTAATGACACCTTCGTCTACAAAAAGATGGCCGTTGCGGGCATTTCGGGTCGGCATCACACAGTCAAACATATCCACACCACGGCGAACGGCTTCAACAATATCTTCCGGCTTGCCCACGCCCATCAGGTAACGTGGATAACCTTCGGGCACTTTATTGGTAATGTGCGACAGAATACGCATCATATCCGCCTTGGTTTCACCCACAGAAAGACCGCCAATGGCATAACCATCAAAGCCAATCTCGGCCAGCCCTTCCAGAGAACGATCGCGCAGATGCTCAAACATGCCGCCCTGGATAATGCCAAACAGGGCTGAAGGACTGTCGTCATGGGCCTGTTTGGAGCGCTTAGCCCAGCGAAGGGACAACTCCATGGACTCTTCTGCTTCCTTTTCAGTAGCCTCGCCATCGGTGCACTCGTCAAAGATCATGACAATATCTGAACCCAGCTCACGCTGAACCTGCATGGAGACTTCAGGGCTCAGGAATACAGGAGAGCCATCCACAGGCGACTTGAAGGAAACACCTTCTTCAGTGATCTTGCGCAATTTGCCCAGACTGAAAACCTGAAAACCACCCGAGTCGGTCAGAATCGGCCCCTGCCATTGATTGAAATCGTGCAAATCCCCATGCTCACGGATAATTTCGGTGCCGGGACGCAACATCAGATGGAACGTATTCCCGAGAATAATCTCCGCACCGGTGTCGGCAATATCCTTGGGCATCATGCCTTTAACGGTGCCATAGGTACCGACGGGCATAAAACAGGGCGTTTCAACCGTGCCACGGGGAAAGGTCAGCCGTCCACGTCGAGCTTCACCATCAGTGGCGAGCTCCTGGAACTGCATGAAGCACTCTTCTCTACTCATGAGCCTCTCAATTCAGACGACACAGCAGACTGCATTCATCTGAGTCATATCTAAAATAAAATCAAGTTTAAGGTGGGAACGGATCCGTTTTTTTCAAGCCCGACGTCCGACTTTCATATTCAGGCTTTGCGGGTCAGCCACATGGCATCGCCATAACTGAAGAATCGATAGCCTTCTTTCACCGCCTCGTTGTAGGCCCGAAGTATGGCGTCTTTACCTGAAAAGGCACTGACCAGCATCAACAATGTGGACTGTGGAAGGTGGAAGTTCGTGATCATTGCATCTACAGAACGGAATTCATAACCCGGGAAAATAAAGATATCTGTGTCGCCGAAGAAGGGTTTGATTTCCCCATCTCTGGACGCTGACTCCAGGGAACGTACCGACGTAGTCCCTACAGCCACGACTTTATTACCCCGGGCACGAACGGCATTGACTGCTTCACAGACTTCTTTCGGCACCTCTATGTACTCAGAATGCATTTCATGGTCAGCGATATTCTCAACCCGCACTGGCTGAAAAGTGCCAGAACCTATGTGCAAAGTAACAAAAGCCTGCTCAACACCTTTATCTTTCAGGCGTTGCAACATGGCTTCGTCAAAATGCAGACCGGCAGTTGGCGCTGCCACAGCACCGTCTTTTTGAGCAAACACTGTCTGATACCTCAGACGATCCGCACTACCATCTTCCCGGTCAATATAAGGCGGAAGAGGCATATGACCATGCTCTTGTAACTGAGGCAGCACGGGCTTATCAAAGTCAATGAGAAACAGAGCCCCTTGCCGACCTGTCACTTCTGCTTCCACACAACCATCAGCCAGAAAGATACGGCTGCCGGACTTTGGCGCTTTACTGGAACGTATGTGCGCTAAAACTTTTCGTTCTTCCAAAACACGTTCTATCAAAACTTCCAGTTTGCCACCGGTCTCCTTTTGGCCAAACAACCTCGCAGGAATAACCCGGGTATTGTTCATGACCAGGAGATCGCCGGGCACGAGCAGACTTTCTACATCGGAAAACTGCCCATGGGTAATGGTCTCTGTCGGACCATCAAGCCGCAACAAACGACTACCGGTTCGTTCCCTGGCAGGAAACCGGGCAATCTGTTCGTCGGGCAGCTCAAAATCAAAATCACTGACGCGCATAGTAAGTGTGTGGCCTGGTACTTGAAAACTAAACAGCCAGAAGCAGCTCAACCGATTCGAATCACGAGTCCGGGCAAACAGGGCCATTTCTCAAAAAAGCACGTCAATATACTGCAAAACCCCAACTCTGTCAGGCGACATTCTATGCACTTTGGTTTCAGTCACTACGAAAAGAAGGAAGAGAAAACAATCAGAAACACCGAATACCAACTCTCAGGGCAAAACGGCTGTTGAAAACGGTTCGGGCTTATGTATACTACGCCACATCTTGTCGGGACAGCACAGTCCCGAAGACAGTGCCGGTGTGATGGAATTGGTAGACATAGGGGATTCAAAATCCCCCGCCTTTGCGGGCGTGGCGGTTCGAGTCCGCCCACCGGTACCAGTAAGAAAACCCCTCTGCGTTAGTGAGCACCACAAGTCTTTTTCTGTCTGTGAATCAGGGACAGGCAGAGGGGCAGATTTTTTGCAACACTCAATCGCTCATATCTCCTTGAACTGTTGGTAAGTATCGCCCGTCGCCTGGCGAGAACTCACTCGATAAATATCATTCAACAGCCATCCCGTTCACACACTGGTTTCAACAGTGTTACCTTTTATCGTATCAATGTATTGTCTCAGCTCTTCTATTTTATGTTCAATTATTACTCTTTCACTGGGGAGTTCATTGCGATAATGAATAAGATGGCCAATTATCATATGTGCCAGGCCTCTCATCATATTTGCATCAATTTTTGACCAGTCCTGGTTGAGGGGGTGAGAGAGTGTGTCATCAGCAACTTTTAGCAAATCATGAAACTTGGTTGTAAAGTAACCATGAGGATTAGAGTCGAAAGACCTCAAGAAGGCTTTGATCTCTCTATCCATCTTTTTGACCCGATCCCCACAAAACAAAGCAACGCTTCTTTCCTGAAGAAGACATCCTGCATTTTCTGGCCGACGTTGAGAAAGCTCATTGCCAATATCACTGGGTTTAACCTCCTTGTTATCATCAAAAGCACGGACGACTTCCTCATCATCTGTTGGCGGCAGACTGCTTAATGCTGAAGTTGTAGCACTGGTTTCAGGTATGTTGTTCATTCCTTTTTTCCTGTTTTTTATTGCATAAATCAGAGATTTTCTAAACTCTGTCGTTTTGACCAATAAATCAGAAAATAGTTCAAATGACCCAGTAGAATGCCCAGGAAATTACTGAGCATCCAAAGAATCTGAAGCGAAACTGATTATCGTTCGGGATGTGGAGCAACTGGATATTCTCGACCGCGATAGACATTGGCTCTGGCTCTATCTACCAAAAACTAATCTGGAATGAGAAATCCTGTCCGCCATTACATTAATCGGGAGATGTTAAACTATGAGCGTTTTTTTGTCTGACTGATTGCTTCCGCGACGCAAAAACAAGCAACCCCATCAGACGTCACGTACATAGTGACGATTTGATGAGTAGTGAGGCAGTTACCGAATGTGATAAAAAGAAGATAAACAAAAATTGAACTTTCAGTTAATTTACTTGTCTAAAACTTAGAGAACTTAATGTTACCAAAATTGAATCTTAAAATAGGACTCTCACACTATTGACTGATATTGGGTGAGTAACGAAAAGGAGTATTTTCAATGAATCCAGGTATTAATAGTGTTGGCCAGCCTTATTGTAGTGGTGCTTTCAGCAATAAAGATGACGGATTGCGCCAAAAAAAGGAAAGCGCAGGCTCATATGCCAGCCGCTCCGTTTCTGTTCATCAAAATCAGGAAGTCCAGCCTTCAATTCAGAAACCCATTAAGCATGAAGAGCATTCCCGTCTCGGGGGCTATTTCGATGTCGGAAGCTATAGAGCTTTCAAGCATGAAGCACCACCTCTCTACTTCGGCCAAGACATAGTTAGGGCTGAACGGAAAGCTCGTTTGGAAAAATTACATCACCCTTCTGTGCATCTGAAAGTGGATGGCTATTCAAAAAAGATATTTGTCGGATGTCTGGATTTTAAACAATTGTTGAAAGGCCGCATCGAAATTCTCCCAACTATATCAGGTTCTGGATTCTCTGCTCATCCTTTGGGCGGTTCAAAGGAACGCAAGGTCGAAATGGAGTGGGAAAATGAGGAAACGATCATTAC
Organism: Endozoicomonas sp. 8E; assembly: GCF_032883915.1. Lineage (NCBI taxonomy): Bacteria > Pseudomonadati > Pseudomonadota > Gammaproteobacteria > Oceanospirillales > Endozoicomonadaceae > Endozoicomonas > Endozoicomonas sp. 8E. The sequence continues at coordinate 4,529,540 of NZ_CP120717.1, forward strand.
GTTTACAGGTGATGACGAAATTAGGCCAACAAAGCTCCATATTAGTAATGAATATTGGAAGCATAATAGTATTAAAGTACTGATTGAAAAGTATAAATCCATGAACCTCATATAGTGTTCTGGCTACCGTTTAAGACACCCTGAAATAACAGCAGGTAGAACGGAACAACTGTATCAGCCGTTCGGTATCAATGTTCTGGTCATTTTAAGGATCAATAAGTCATATATCACCAGCTGACTGATGACTTAACTATTGATTAGCCATACATGCTATGAAAATTAGCCTGTACGACTGTTTATTACGGGCCAAGAAGCCAGGATTGGTCCCAGTGATGCAGAGGTTGATATTGGAGAACTGCTTACCCGGCTTCAGGTCTACCTGTGCGATATGTTTTGTTGGTTACCATTGGCAAGGAAAGGACAAAGACATATCAAAACGATGAACTTTTAAAAAGTTCTGTAGTCCGATAATATCGCCAACTATTATAAAAACAGCCCCTATTCCAGCACCTGACGGGACTACAAAAATGCTCTCCCCCGATAGTAAACTCAGCAACGACCTAGTGCTGGCCCGCAACCAAAATCCAGCCTGGCAACTGCTGGCATCCCGGCGTGGCCCCTTGATGATCAGTTGCCTTAAGACTCTGTTCGAGCAGGAACGGGAGGCAGTTTCAGAAGAAGAAGCCCTCCACGTTCTGGCCGAAATTCTCAGTCAGTTTGTCAATCACGATGAGTTCGATATCGATACCGAAGACTTTCTGTTATTGGCCAAAAAGGAGATGAGAGAGTGGCGTCGACGCAAGCTGATCGTAGAACGGGAAGGTCAGCTGTTTGCTACGGATGCCCTGCAACAGGCCATGGAGTTTATTGACGGCATGGATAATCGCATTATGACGTCTACTGCTTCCCGCCTGGCCACTGTCCAACGGGAGATCGATACTCTTGAAGCCAAGCTGAACCCCGATCAGAAAAGCCGGGCAAATGCACTGAAACGACAGATCGAGGCACTTCAACAGGAGCTGGAACGGGTTAATCGTGGTGAATTTAAAGTGCTTGACGGGCCATCTGCAGTGGAAAATATACGGGAAGTTTATAACCTGGCCATGACACTGAAGTCGGACTTTCGCAGAGTTGAAGATTCCTATCGTGAGGCGGACCGACACCTCCGCCAATCCATTATCAGTGAACAGCACCACCGGGGAGAGATCGTCGACCGCCTGCTCGATAGCCACGACCATCTCCTGAACACACCCGAAGGTCAGGTTTTCCACGGCTTTTATCAGCAGCTGAGCCACTCGGTTGAGCTGGAGAATATGAAGCATCAATTACGGAGTATTCTTGGCAGTGCCCCCTGCCGCAAGGCCCTGACACAACAGCAGTCCGCCGAACTGCGCTGGCTCACCTCCAGCCTGGTCCGGGAGTCCGAATATGTGATTCGTGCCAGGGCCCGCAGCGAACGCGATGTGAAAGGTTTTCTGAAATCCGGGCTGGCAGCCGAGCACCACCGTGTGGGCCAACTGCTGAATGACATTATGGAAAGCGCATTGAATCTGGATTGGCAGAGCCAGAAACTACGACGCGCCCCCGCGCCATTCAAGCCGCTGGCAATCCCCTTATCCGGACTGCCTCTGATTGAACGACTGACGTTCAAATCCCTTGAGCAGCTGGAGTCCCGGGAGCTAATGCTCACTCAAGGTGCCGTCGATCTGAATGAGCTGGACGATGATTTCTGGGACGCCTTTGATGGTCTGGACAGAGAAGCACTTCTGGAAGAGACCATTGCCCTGTTAAAGCGCCGGGGCACACCCATGACCATCGCCGAGCTGGCAGAACACCTGCCCCCGACCCACGACCTGGAAACCCTGGCACTCTGGTTAAGCATGGCCAGGGAAGCGGAACTGATTGTCGATCAGGATGAGGAGCAACTGGATATTCAGGACCGCGATGGACACTGGCTCCGATTCTATCTGCCAAAAGCTAATCTGGAAGGGGAAACCCTGTCCGCCATTAATTGGGAACTGTAAAACTATGAGCGATTTTTTTGACCAACTGATTGCTTCCGGGACGCAGAAGCAGCCGCCCCCGGCAGATGTTCCAGAGGACCAATCCAACAGCCAGCAGCATGAAAACCCCACCACAATAACGGCTAAAAACATAAAGAAGGCTGTACAGGAGCTGATGAAATTCGGTTATCTTGAAGCCAGCCGTCGACCCAATCTCTATCAACAGTCCGTTGTCTCCCGGGAGCAGATCAATCAAATTCTGGAACCTCTGGATCTGAAACTCACCATTGATGATATCCGTGGCCTCGCATTTCTGGTGGTAAGCGACCTCTGGCAGAACCAGGAAGAGGACGGGACAGACGGTGATGAATGGACACATCCACTGGTCAGGCGACAACGGATAACTATGGAACAATCTCTCCTGATCGCCATACTTCGGCAGCAGTATATCTCCCATGAACAAGAAGCCGGGATTGGTGCCAGTGATGCACGGGTTGATATTGAAGAACTGCTTTCCCAGCTTCAGGTCTACCTGGGTGATATGGGGAGCGACTCCCGTGAACGCAAGCGGCTGGATAATCTGCTGGACAAACTCTCAAGCCACGGACTGGTTTCAGTAGACGACAAACAGCAAACAGTAACCATCCGACCCATCATCACACATCTGGCGAATCCTGAGAGCCTGCAAACCTTGTTGAACCACTTCAAACAATTACACAGTCTGTCTGATGACGTTTCCACAACCATTGTCCGTGATGAGGCAGAGCAGTAAGCCATGAGTGACCATAACAATTCACAACACGACGACGCTCTACCACCGAAAAACAAGAATGGCCCGACAAAAAGCATTGATCTTTTTCAAGCAACAGAGCAACCGGACACCGCTTTTGTTCTGAAAGAGCTGAGCCTCTACAACTGGGGACCGTTCCATGGTCCCAACCAGGCTACGTTTGACCTGAATGGTACCGCTATTATTGGCCCAACAGGCAGTGGTAAAACCACACTGGTTGATGCCCTGATGACCTTGATCGTTGCTCAACCCAAATACAATCTGGCCTCCACTGGAGGGCATGAAAGCGACCGGGATCTGATCTCCTACGTTCGCGGGGTGACAGGTGCCGGTAACAACTCTGGCGATGATAACCATATCGCCCGCACCGGTAGGACCATCACCGGGTTGGCAGCTCGTTTTGAACACCGCGATCAGGTGGTGCATATTGGCGGTCTGTTCTGGATTGATGTGCCAGGCAATGCTTCCACAGACCTGAAAAGACTCTGGCTATTTACCCAACGCGACGATCAAACTCTGGAGGAGTGGCTGACCCGACTGCACGAAGGCGGTAAACGCGCACTGAGGCAGTTTGAGCGCAATACGCCCGATCTAAAACTGTTTGACAGCAAAAGAGCTTACCTGGATAAGATTCAGCGTTTTTTTGAAGTGGGCAAAAATGCCTTTCCCCTGCTGAACCGCGCAGCAGGTCTGAAACAACTGAACAGCGTTGACGAGATATTCCGGGAGCTGGTACTCGAAGACCGTTCAATGTTTGTGCGGGCTGGTGAAGTGGCTACGGAATTTGACGATCTTGCCATCATCCATGAAGAGCTGAACACTGCCCGCCGTCAACAGAGTTCACTCCAGCCCCTGCTGAGCCTCAATAAAGACTATCAGAAACAGACACTTAAGCTATCCGAGCAGCAGGAACTGTCGGGCATCATTCCTATCTGGTTTGCCATGGCAGGCCACCAACTCTGGGAAGCCAGGATTGAGGCCTTGGATGCGTCAATAGCCGATGTCCAAAACAACATTGAAACGGGTCAGAAGCAACATACCCAGCTTCAGGATCAGGCAGACCGGTTAAATGAAGTGTATCTGAAGGCGGGAGGGGCCAGTATTGAGTCTTTAGGCCGTGAAATTGAACAGCAGGAAAGACTGACCGCCGACTGTCGTCAACGAGCCAAAAATTACCAGACACTGGCCCGCAATCTCAACCTTGATGACACCCTGTCGGCAAAAGCACTCACTGCCAACCAACAGCAGATAGACCAGCAGCAGCAAGCGTTGCAGCTACAGTCAGAACAACGGGAAAACGAAGTAAAAGAACTGGGATTTGAGCTGGTATCCAGAGAAAAGCAGCTGACAGAAGCCGGCAAGGAATACGACAGCGTTAAAGCCAGACCCGGCTCCAATATCAAGGGATCACTGCAGAGTTTCCGTAGCGATCTGGCTGAAGCACTGCAGCTACAAGAGGAATCTCTGCCGTTTGTGGCAGAGCTGGTGGAAGTCAAGGCTGAAGAAAAAGCGTGGCGCGGAGCGATTGAACGTGCCATTGGCAGCCATCGTGAGCGGATCCTGGTCCCTTCAGAGCATATGAAGGCGGCACTTCGCTGGATCAACAGTCGTCATAACCGAGTCCATGTTCGACTCCAGGATGCCAGGAAACCGGATACACAACCCCGGTTTTATGACGATGGTTTTACCCGCAAACTCAACTTTAAAGACCATTCTCACCGGGAAGCACTGAAAATGCTTCTGGCCAGTATTGATCGCCATTGTGTCGACTCACCGGACCAGTTAAAAATAACCCCCCACGCCATGACCCAACAGGGCTTGATGTCCGGCTCCGGCGGTCGCTATGAAAAGCAGGATCAACGCTCCCTCCGTGAGAACTGGATGACCGGCTTTGACAACCGCGACCGTCTCGCCAGTCTGGAGACAGAAATTCAGACACTGCGGCAGGAAGAAAAGCTCTTCAATCAGAAATATACAAAAGCCGAGGGGCAGAAACAGGCAATACAACAAAAGCTGGACTTATTAAGCAGGCTATCAGAGATTAGCTTTGAAGAGATCAACCTGCCGGAGTACGAACAGCAACTGAGCCACCTTAAGCAACAGCTGGCCACCCTTTTAGCACCCGATTCCGATGCCGCCAAAGCCAAGGTGGAGCTGGATCAGGTCAGAGCGGCAATGACGGAAGTACAGGCACAAATAAGTGCGAAAAGGCAACAACTGGGCGCGCTGGACAATCAACTGAACGCTGCCGAGCAGAAAAAGAACAAAGCATTTTCGGCCATTGGTCCTGGCCTGACCAATGAGCAAATGGAGCTGGCAACAGGACGACTGCCTGATCTCTCTGCAGTTAACCCTGACGACCTGCCCGACCAGGAAAAAGACTCCCAGAACAAGTCAACGACCCGTATTAAGGAACTGCAGGAGACAATAAAGACCACCGAAGGAAAACTGATCCGGCAGATGAACGAGGCCCAGAAACAGGATACCGGCGCCCTCAGTGAAGCGGGCACCGAGCTAATGGATATGCCTCAATACCTCGAACGACTGAAAGTTCTGACCGAAGAAGCCTTACCGGAAAAACAGAAGCGTTTTAAAAACTACCTTAACCAATCCTCTGATCAGGGTGTCACGCAGCTGCTGAATACTATTGATAACGAAGTCAGCCAGGTGGAAGAGCGCATTGAAGACCTGAACCGTACCCTGCAACGGGTGGATTTCAAGCCCGGGCAATATCTTCAGTTAAAACCCCAGCGCGTTGTCCATGAGAGTCTGCGTACTCTGGAGTCGGCCCGTCGCCATCTGCGGGCAGCCTCCCTGAAAGACGACGATGGTGAAAGCCATTACCAGGCCCTGGTGAATATGGTGAGTTTACTGCGGGAGGCCAGTGACAATCGCAGAACTCTGGGGGCTCGGGCACTGCTTGATCCCCGCTATCGACTGCAGTTCACGGTAGAAGTTTGCGACCGTACGGATCACACCATTATTGAACGGCTTAAAGGGTCCCAGAGTGGCAGTGGCGGTGAAAAAGAAATCCTGGCCAGCTACATTCTGACCGCTTCCCTGAGCTATGCACTCTGTCCTGCGGGTGCAGCCCGCCCATTGTTTGGGACAATTGTCCTTGATGAGGCCTTCTCCAAAAGCTCCCAGGCAGTGGCGGGCAGAATAATCTCTGCCCTCAATGAGTTTGGTCTTCACCCACTGTTTGTCACGCCAAATAAAGAGATTCGCCTGCTACGGGCACATACCCGGTCAGCCATTCTGGTGCACCGTAAAGGGATGAAAGCCACGCTGACGCCCATGCGTTGGGAAACCCTTGCCCAACACGCTGCCGAAAAGAGCCTGACCGCAACCCAATCACCTGTTGCCATGGATGAGCCAGCCAATCATGAAATCACCAGATGACATAGCTCGGGAGCTGGCCAGACAGTGGAATAACGCCAACATCAGGGAAACACGCCTGCTGATGGCGGACAGCTGGCCCCTGAAAATCAGCATTGGCAGGCCCAGGTCACAGGTCATCAACCAGCAGCCAGACAAAATCAGGCAGCACTTTCAGCAATGGCGGCAAATAAACATCGGTGAGGTACAGTGGACTCCGGTTAACTATCGGGGAGCTGCCGCTTCTATTGAGGCTCCTGTCTACTGGGTGTTGTCAAAACCCAGTGAATGGATTGAAGCAAGCGGTTGTAAAAACAGCAAACATGAATATCAACAACTACTGACCATCATCAGTCAGGTAGACCCGATTTTTCATCCATACTTTGTACGCCAGAAACGCTGGCTGGCCAAACCGGCAGACGAAGTGATCAAAGCTGCAAAGCTGGCCCTGATCCTCACCCCTGGTTTTGCCCAGGGCGTGCCACTGCGCTCTCTCGGCGTGGCCAATACCGACACCAAATTTTTCGAGCGCAATCACCTGCTGATCCGGCAACTGCTGGATATCCGGTTTGATGGGCTGGCAAGCAGGCTGGGGCTTGAGGCGTTTCTTGATGCCCCGGACGACAGTCACCACTGGTTATTAGTCACAGACCTTGATGGAACACTGTTACCTTTCAAACAGCTTCGGGTCAGAGATCATGAACTCGTCACCACCCCTTTACCGGCAGACAAGATCCTGATCGTGGAAAATGAACAGTGCCTGCACCTGTTACCTGCGCTGTCCAATACCATTGCCATCCTGGGCGCAGGCCTTAACCTGTCATGGTTGCAAGCAGCCTGGCTATCGTCGAAAGTCCTGGCTTACTGGGGTGATATGGACTCCTGGGGACTGACCATGCTGGCCAGGGCACGCAAATATCATCCAGAGCTTTCCGCACTTTTGATGAATCAGGCGCTGTTCAATCAATACCAGGAAAATAAAGCTGTTGCAGAGCCAAACCCATCGGTAAATGAAGACTGTACAGCACTGAAAGACGAAGAACAGGAATTCCTGACAGCTCTCAGACTCCATGAAAAAGGGAGACTTGAGCAGGAATTTTTACCTAAGGAAATTGTTCATAGGGCATTGTGTCAATGGCACTTGTCGATCCAGTAGAGGTTTGCATCCTCCTCAAGTCAATAACACGAAAAAAAACCATGGTGCCAATTTTGTCAGGATTTTTGCTCCAGACAAGCCTGCACCCAGGCTTCGATTGCCTGGTCAGTAGCTGTCTGACTCTGCTCTTCATTGGCGAAGTCGCTGGATAATCAGCAGATTGTTCTACCTGCCGGAGTGTCTCGACGTTACTATTGTTCGTGGCGTATCTCTTAATCTTGAAAAACGCAGGTATTTCCGGACAAGTTCAGATTTATTGATTATGCGGCTGTTTGCAATAGCTTAAAAAGCCCTTTTCCGAGTTTTCAAATCCAGCTTTTTTTGCGAGTTCCCAGGGTCTCTCACAGCTGTTTGTCCGCTTACACCAAAGATAGCCGGCAGAACCAATGCACCCGTGCTCATCCCGATCAGATCCAACCAAAGGTTGGAAATCTTGTTCTTCCGGGCTGTTCGAACTGCAACCGGTAAGAAGAAAGGAGGAAATGAATAGACATGAAATTAGCTTTTTCATAAAACAGACTCACATATCTTATGAGGTACTAAACCTAAAGTTTGACGAAACAATTATAGATCAACCCATTCCAAATCATCAGAGTGTATTATTCAGCTGAAGTTTCAGTGTCAGAGCATAACGAAAGGGAAAGCCGCGCCCCTCAGGTGCGTCGGAAGAAGACTTTCAGAATGAAATTTACTCCAGTCACTTAATTAGGAGGCTATACTCGAAAGCTCAATTCAATAAGGATGATGATAATGCTTATTCATATACGGCCATATTTTATATTTGCAATTCTTACAACAGCTTTAGCTTTAAATGCAACAACAAAGGTTCATGCAGGTGATTTTCGAATATTAAACCTGTATGAAATCAGGGTATTAATCCTAAGCTATCTTTCTGCTAAAGATCTTTTATCTCTAATGGAAGCGCTTAATATTGGGGTATATCAAAACGTTAGTATGCATATAAAAAATGATTTGTGCGATAAAGTTAATGCTTTAAATATTGACTATATTCCTCCTACGCTATGGCGTGAGTGCGAAGACCAGGAACAAGGCTGGCATGACTACAGAGCTTTTACATATTGGTTTATTGAGCATGAAGATGACTTTGATGATGAATTTTACTATCAAGAGATCAATGAACATATCAGGGGTGTACCAATGCCCGGAATGATTGAGTATAAACCTCTGGTGAGTGTCGCAATAGAAAACATAAAATTCGTTATTTCTTATGTATGGATAGGTCCACGAGCTGACAACATATGGCATGTATTTGGTGAATTGATTGATGGTTCGGCCTTCTATTTTAATTCAGAATGTTGTTATACCGGCTTTACTGCATGGGGAGAAGGTTTAGTAAGGTTGGCACCAACCTGGAGTTGTTTAATACAAAACATGAGTGAGTCTGAAATCGAAAATTTTATTTCATCGTTAAATTTAGATGATGTTTCTAAAGATATTTTAACCCACTCAAGAACAGCAAAATCATCAGATTGCACAGAAGTATTTAGTTATTTTCTGCAAACTCTGATGTTTAAAGATGAGTACGAATCATACGAAGCGCAGATCAGATTTGAAGAACAGGAACTAGATTCAAAAAAACTACCATCCTATATAAACTAACATTAAAGCCCTGAAGTGGCTGGATCAATGGTGATGAAGAGGCTTTCACCGATCGAAGCAAGTTCTGAAAAGATTCATGATGAACTGAGTTAGCTGTCAGCTACCGCAATTACGCTAATCCTTTCTCTGTTATTGGGAATCATGAATCAAAAAGAGACGACATTTATCCTGACATCAGGGGTCAGAGTCAGAAAACAGATGCTTACTCAGCCCTTTATCAAGACCTTCATTATATAGATCAATACATTGGCGTGTCTGTGTAATCAAGGCTTCATCCTCTTCCTCACTTTGCCACTCGTCTCCGTCCTTTTGTTCAGAGCCTGGTTCTCCACACGACTCTGCAATAGAAGCAGGGTCAAGGAACCCTGAATAATACAATGTGGCTTCATAAGTGATAATTCCTTGTTCCCTGTTACTGAGCAGATGAGCCTTCCAATATTGTGGAGATTCGAATACAGGATCACAATCAGTATTTGAACATTCAAAACATCCACATTTTGGGCGCATTGCTCTGGCCCTATTATCTATTTCTGCAGCTGCAGCTGCAGCTTCGCCTTCATCATTGCTGAAACCAGGATTCACATCAAACTCATCACCAGAATCGTCAGGGCTACTGTCCGCTGCTGCCCCTTGGCTGCGTTCAATATTGGCTCGGCCCAGATAGTAATTTTTATCAGGGTTAAAATGAACTCTAAAATACTCAGTCAATAATGGCAAAATAGATAAAAAGGAGGCGTTAATGATGGCACTCACAGCATAGGATTTTAAAGATTGGGGTTGTGGACCAACATCAACATCTAAAAGAGGGGTATGAAAGCTGGCAGTCACAACCATAACTCCATCAACAGTCTGTTCGTCAAGTCCGCCATCGGATGAGTAGTGATCCCTGTTAAACGACCATACTCTAACCTCTTTTAGATTCAAAAGGTATCTCGGTAATGTTTCTTCTATAAAGACTCGGAGCATTTGAGAGAGTTGGAATGCTGTTAAAGGCAGTAAAGCATCATACCTGTCATCTCCAGAATACCCTATACGGGGCAATACCATTATACCTAAGATTGTCACTAACCGGATAAATCGCTTCATGCGCTCAGACCTTTTTTCTTGATAAAGGTAATTTATATAACCAAAATCAAAAAAATCAATAATTCTATCGAATCTATGTTTGTGCTTATCGAGATGGGAAACGAAGCGGCTAATGAAAGCATTAGTAGCATGTCGTAATGTGCATCCATTATTCCGGTAAGGCTTTTAGGGACACATTGTCGTTTTGCTTGGTCAGACTTCCTTTCAAAATAATCCAGTGTCGGATAGAAAAATCTGAGTATAACAGACTAACCTCGAAATATCGTATATATTCTCTCAATGTCTATATTCGTTATTCCAGAATATAGACTTACCATTCACTGACACGAGCTTGTGTATTATGTTCTCTACAAAAGTAGCTACCCTATCGCTTTTGTTTTTTGGCTGCTCTGCATTTTCCTCTGAGCCATTTTTCATGGGAGAATGGCAAGGTCATCAAGAAAACACTGACTTTTTTTGTAATATATTATTTACATTTCAATCCAAACTTGAATATTCACAAGATCATTATTTTTACGTACCTTTATCGGAGGGTATTATTGTTGAAAAATTTCGCTCGGGCGACTACGGGCAATATTCTTTAATGATTTATGATAAAGCCAACAAAAAAATAATTGATTACCAGTATTATAAATTATGGTTTTATATAGACGCCATTGATCGAAAAGATAAAATCAGCACACAAAAAATACTGCTATTAACCGATTTGAATGACTCTAAAGAATTTGATAATAAAGACTTACCTACAAAAGTTTTGACAGCAGCTTACAATTTAAATATTCAGCCGACAATTAATGAAACTTATTCTATTGGTATGATCGAGTATAAAAATCGGATTTTTAAAAGCTGCACTGTAACGAAAAAAAATGATCCCTTTACAGATGAGCTTTAGAATATATCATGCCGAACTAAGGGACTGCTCTGAAAGCGCAGTCCTCTGAGACTATTTATCAGATTAAGTTGTATTAGTTGTTCTCGATACCACTTCGGCTAACTGCCCCTAAACCATCAATTTTTTTTGGTGCTGTCTTGCATGCAATAAAAGCAGGAATAGTGCTTTCCGGGTCATCTTTTATTGCTAATGACACCAAGCGATGCAAGCCATCCAGATGAACTAATCTTCCCTCAGCAAATTTAGGATCATCTATGATTTTTCCATAATCGTAACGACTATCGATGGGCTCTACTGTTAAAAAGATAGGCTTTTCAGCAGGGTCTTTTCCTAAATGATAATTTAGAGACCCTGAACATAACGGATTATTACGCTTATCTTGTTCAGTCCAAACTTTATAATTATTTGCTGCATCTTTAGCTGTTAATCCACACTCTGGAAGAAGGGTTTTTCGCTCACCATCATGTGTGTGCCCTGGCAATAATACTTTCATGGCTGTTTCAAATGGAAGTTCTGCGAATAACCAAACTCCATGATTTGGTAAAACAATTTCCCTATGTGCCATCTTGATATAGCTTTTGGCAATCCAGTTAGTATCACCATATTGTCCATGCTCTTTTTCAAAATTATCCAGTACTTCCTGGAAGCTGACAATTTTTGCACTTCCATATAAGGAATCTTTTGAATTATTAGCTACTGAATATTCACTTATCGATTTATTTTCAGTCAGCCGAGTGGTGACCGGCATTTGCTTTTCGGTGCTATCTTTCTGCTTCAAAAAACTCGATTCGTGATAGCAATACCTACTCATTCCAGATAAACTTACTGCATCCATAATATATCTCCATTTCATTGTTTACTAATGGTTTAGAGGCAAAATATTCTCATTTGTTCCATAAACAACTGACAAGATTGTTACTGCAATTGACAGTAATGGTCTATCTGGTTTTTTTAAAAATATAAAGCCGCCTTCAGGGGCTGCCCCACAGCTGCAGCCTCATGGAAGGCATGTTATGCGTGACTGGAATAAAAAACTAATAATAAAACAACCATTTATTAAGCCATCTAAGTATTTCAGAGTGAACATTGGAGGTGGTTGCAAGTTCTGCTTCTAAAAAGATTAAGTCATCCAGGTCTTGGAGGTCAGTTTGACTTGAAACCACAAAGTCAAGCATCGGAACTAAAAGGTCATGGGAGATTATATTTAAATATTCAATGAGACCATTTACGAAGGGAAATTGAACGATATGAAACAAATGAACATTTTTATAACCGTGCTTCATATAAATATCACGAATATCAGCCTTCCCTAAAATGCAAAGCACTGACAATGTTGAGAACAGAATCAAATTACGTAGTGACCGACTGCACATGAAAATTCTCTATTACAACTAATAATTAGGAATAACAATAGTCCAAATAAATAGGAATGATTTTGCAACGCATATCAACTGTTTCAAGTTTGCGGTAGGTGCCACCAGAAACCCCACATCGAAACACTTTTTATGCTAAAACTGAGACTTATTTGTAGGCAAATAATATAATCGAAATTTATATGAAAACTTATTTAAAATGCATATTAGCAATAACGACCATGGCAAATACCTTATATATTCCCACAAGTTCAGCCATAGAAGTGTTTAAAAAGGAAGGGCGTTTACTAGCAGCCTGTCGGACTTAAGCGTCCGTAGCGAGGATTGCAAGAAATTGAGGATAAAAATCTCTGTTTCTGAGGAGAATAGCGAGCTATTTGACGAAGAAACAGGGATTTTTAGACCAATTTATTGCAACCGCACGACTGCATGGATGCAGGAGCTAGAGCAACGCAGGAGCAGTTGCCGTGTAGGACAGTCTTAAGTCCGACAGGCTGCTAGTACTGAGGGATGTACCCATTAGTCATGTACTGACTCCACGAGTGATGATGGCCGCGATAACATACAATTTACCGGTAACACTGTCTGGTGCAATATTGGGTAGCTTTTTTGGTGGTCTCGGAGCCTGTTTCTTTCAAGATACTAATGTTTTTACTTCATTACCTTCAGATGATTTTGGCATTCATGTCACTGATTGTGGACTATCTATTATTGCTACATCATCTGAGATTTCAGCTGCCCACTGCACATTGGATAGCGGAATATCAATTGGTTGGACACTGGGGGCGACTTTTGGAGCTGCGTTTGGTGCTTTTTCCATAGGTTTTATTTTTTCCAATATGATCCAGCGATATGGATTAGATGAGGCAATATTGCGGTTCACCCAGCCTTGGGCTCAAAATAGAAACACTGAATCTGAATAGGATATAAAGCCAGCTTATGAACGTCGTTCAGAAGGAAAACCAGCTAGAAGGTTTTGATTTTACTTTTTTATTTATTTTTTGCAGATGAAAAGAAGCTATTTTTGAAATACTCCTTTTCTTCTTTAGTCTTTTTTAACTCTTCTTCAAGGCTATTAATTTCTTTATTTTTCTCCTCCAATTCACAAGATAATAATTGTATTTTTCTACCCCTTTCTTTAAGTTCTTTAGTTAATGTTTTAACTTCTTTTTCCAAGTCTTCCAAGTATTTTTTCTTTCTCTTGATAATGCGGGTGCTACTCTATTTTTTATTTTTCTTTAGTATATTCTTCTCTCTCTTCATCTGTTACTTTTCTTTTCTTAGCTTTTGCCGTTTCTGTGTCTACTTTCATTCCAAAACATTTAGACTCATCAGGGCGATCAACCATATAACCCTCTTGAGTTCCATAGTAAGGGGAGGAGGAAGAACTACAACTCGGTTTATCCACAACGTACTCCAAGGCTTAAAAACAATAATTTCCAGATTCGGAGTTTAGTTAGACGAATATTCTGACTTTATTGGAATTTACCACATAGAATTCATCTATTTACTTCCGGTTTAATGAATAGTTAGATGGCTGTATTCCAGATTCGTTCCTTTTCTAACAAAATAGTTAGAAATATTGACCATTTATGGAGCCTAATCAGATTTCAATTGAGAGATCAGCTTACAATCTTCCTGCTGATAATCATCAGTTTTGTTGTCCAGCTTACCGATAATGCGTACATTTTCAACAACACTGGTGCCCGGTAACTCTTGCTTAACTTCGATCCAGGTTAAAGACAGATGCTTTCTGTAACCCTGAATGGATGGATAAAAGCTATAGAATAGTAAAGGTGAGATACCTATCAAGTGGTGAGCGCCCCTACGTCAGGGACAATGTTGATTGAAACACGTAACGTGCAATCACTGCTTCTGTTCTTTTTATTAATCCTGAACTTTGCCTGTTGAAGCCTTAATGACAATGCTGATGCAACTTTTAAACTGGAATAGTATACAAGGCCAAATGCTCATATAAACCGGGCAACAATGCCCATCGGAACACCTACGACGGTTATGTGACCGGCTCGCAAATTTTGGACATACTCTTCTAAGAGCTTCTCAGAACTGGTTTTTATCGGACAGAGTGCTGATATAGATATTGGCAGCCACTCAACCGCTGGCAAAACAGAAAAAATTCGCTCACATCGTTAGCCAACGCCAAACTCAGGGGCCGGACGATAGCGAAAAACTCTGAATTTTTTTGTTATGCACAGCTATTGAAGAGGCAAAACTTAAAATAACCCTTATGTGAAAATTCAGGTGCTAATATATCCAAATGCCAATCACAGAGCCTCATTTTTATGGATATTATTGTAAAGCTAAAGTACATTGAATATGTTGTTTTTTTCATGCTTCTTTATTCTGTTAAAGCTCTGGCTTTAAACTGCCCTCATTGTTGCTACCCAATGAGTTTTACAATGGGGCGATTTGGATGCACAAACCCATTCTGCCCTATGTCCGTTCAGAATAGAATGGCTTTTCCTGTTGGAAATCTAGAACTCAATATTGAAACACGCGATTATAGTTTTTCTTGTAAAGGGGCAGGCTTACCAGCTCTGCATTCTTTGCGAGTCATTCCATTTCTGGCCCAGCAAACATCTGTTCAAGCGCAGATGTCAACAATACCCCAAATCACGCCTATCCCGCAAACGCCAGCAATCCCAAAAATGCCAGCAATCCCGCAAATGCCAGCAATCCCACAAATGCCAGCAATCCCACAAATGCCAGCAATCCCGCAAATGCCACCAATCGCGCAAGCCCTACCAATCCAACAAGCCCCACCAACCCTGCAAGTCCAGGAAGTCCCGCAAACTCAACAAATGGCTTTAGCCTCTACTGCTTCAAATCAACCTCCTGATGAGACTACCCGATACATTGAGCCCGGTCAGCTTATGGCAACAGACCATTTGCAAACGCCAATCGTTAAACTAAGAAACACACTGGAAATACTGCTAAAAGATTTCGGAGTGAACCAGCGAAAACATACTGAGCTAAATTTCATCAGTGATTCCAGTTATTTTTTATTAAGGCGTTTCGCTGTGACTTGGGCCACTCTTTCCAGAAACAGGCAACTTACTAACAATCAGATATTGGCCAAACTCTGTGAAGAGCTAGGTTTTTGTGGTATTTGGCCTCCAGATATTACACCAGAACAACCCGTTTTTGATAACTCTTTAGATACTTTGATGAATGCAGTCTTACAAAACAATCAAGTATTTATTGCATTTTATACAGAGAATAACCCATTCATTATGTTGAACATAAACGTTTTACAGAATACATTCGCTTCCTTGCCAGCCATACAAATTCATGGAATTGACCAGGAAAGAGGCTTTGACACGACCTTGTCTCTTGATTCTCTAAGGCAGTTCCTATTTTACCTACTTCATGCAGGTAACCAAGAATTCCGTCACGTGTCCGTTTTAATGTTTAAAATAGTACACCGTTCGCGTGAGCCTAACATGGATAAATTACAAATTACCGAAAACTAATGTGGAAAAGAGCATAACATCAAATTCTGGGGCTGCTTTCTCTTCACATGAATGCCCTGTAGATTGAGAGCCTTGAAAATTCATAGGATGTAATAAGAACCTTTGTATTTGATAAGCAGGGGATTAATTTTCTTTAACAACTTAATATCGGACTGCTGTCAGATATCAGGGGTTCTGTTATTACAGCCGTATGAATCACTGCTGGATAGTTGGATTTGAGTGTTCATTAAAACGGTAGAGATTGATTTTTTTTATGCCTATACTAGATACTCTGTTATAAAGAATTGGGAAAGGTATGAAAGCCCTACTCGTAATAATTGCTTTTACAACACTCATACACAATAAAGCAATTAGTGCTTCTGAGTGTGACACTCCCATGCATGATACGTATGTTCCGAATCATTCAGAGTACCATTTCCAAAAAGATGAAGATAACAGTAAGTACCTGGCCAGTTGGTTTCGCATATTCTGGCGAGTGGATTTTTTCATCCTTCAAGGCACAACGACGGGCGCGTAGCCACAGCTACGCAACCAGAGTTGGAACGCAGAAGGGTGGAAAAAGCCGCCGTCCAGAATATGCGAAACCAACTGGTTAGGTACTTACATGTGCTGCTACATTTGACCGGAAAGATTTTGGCGTTACTGTGTCAGAACTATCATTTATATTCTATACGTTTGATTGATTTACACATAGATATAACGCTCCCGTTAAAGTGGTTTTAAGTGCAGCTTTACTAGGAGGAATCGTTTATGTTTATGATACTTTATGGCTGTCAGCATATAGCTGTCTTATAGGCTCAATCGAAAATCAATTTGTAGTTGAGGCTGCAGGCGTTCTTCCCTTTATGCTCTTATCTGTATATCTTTATGATAAATGCATCAAATAAAATCACATAGGTACAGCACTAATCGAAAACCCCTTGTAAATGTGGCTTAGACAACCTTTTTGATAAATTATTTTGCATGATTTTTCTATGGCAGTCTCATATTACTGATATCTTTTTGCTTTAGACGATTGTCTAACAGTGGATCATGAGAAACAAGTTAAATGACCTCCGGCAGAGCCGGAGGCTTATTAGGTGACGCCCTCAAAGGGCTTTTATTGCGCCCAAGGGCGCGTGTCAAAACCAAGTTTCAGCTGATCTCGTGTTTCATCATTTTTCTCCTGATTTCGGATATATTCCCTAACCACATCTTCATCAAGACCTACTGTGCTGACGAAATACCCTCTTGCCCAGAAATGCTCACCAGAAAAATTCCTCTGCTTACCTTTGAAGTGTCTCGCAATAGCTATTGCGCATTTACCCTTCAAATAGCCAACAACATTGGAAACAGAGTATTTCGGCGGAATGCTAATGCAAATATGAACGTGATCTCGCATCAAATGCCCTTCCACAATTTCACACCCTTTGCGACTGGCAAGATCGTGGAAAATGGCTCCCAGAAATTTTCTCAAGCTCCCATAAATAACCTTTTGCCTTTTTTTGGGAATAAAGACAATGTGATACTTACAATCCCATCGAGTATGAGTCAGACTTTTGTAGTCTGGCATAAGTTAAACCTCTTGGTTCTTGGCGGAACCTTTGAGGTTAGCTACCGAAGCCTCGGTATAACCTATGCGAGTCTCCCCGGCATAGCCGGGGGTTTACCTAATGATTAATTAAGTTGACGTTCATTATTTACTCGAAAAAAATAACACTCAGACAAGGGGCGAAGTACGCAGAATCTTGCCCCGCATAAGCGTTTTTGTATGGTTACTTGCATTGATGCTCTGCCTTGAATGGGTGGTTGTTTTCATAATCACAGACACATGTATCATAATTAAAGCTACCACCTGAATCCAGACAAGTATCTACTGTGGACTCCGAAAGGAAGTATAGTGCAACTATTGAAATCAAAACACCCAGGATCAAAGGTAGCGCCAAAACACCCAGCACGATTTTGAATACTAGCTTGAAGTGGCGGTTAATATTGATTGCTCTCGTTTCCTGTGACAGATAACCTCTTGCATAATGGGCTTATCCCGTTGATTTGCTTGTTATGCGGCGGTTAGCTGGGAAGCCTGGACAGAATGAGCTTTAAGGATTCTTTTATTTCCGCATTGTCAGCTTTCAACTCTACGTTGTCTGCTTTCAGTGCAGCAATCTCTCTGTCTTGACGATCAAAACGTTTCTCTTGCTGATCAAAACGTTTCTGTTGCTGATCAAAAAGTTTGTCTTGCTGATCAAAACGTTCCTCTTGTTGATCAAAACGTTTGCCTTGCTGATCAAAACGTTTCTCTTGCTGATCGAATCTTTGGTGCATTTCACCACGGGTTTTACTGGCGTAGCTAACAATACCGGTTAGGGTGTCTCGAATATGGTCAAGCTCTGTTTCGGGCGGTTGTTCAGCGTTTAAGCTCATGCTCTACTCCTGACAGTTGAATGAGAGAGATAGCTTAGCACACATAATAAACCAGAGGAGTAGAACTATGACTGACACTCCCTGCCCTAACGATTGTGTCGCAAAAGTAGCGATTAAAGCTGAGCCACTTATTAACGCAGTATCAGCGAAGCTCAGCACTTTTACGACAGCCTCTAACGGGCTCGGGTTCCTGATCGCTCCAGAACGTTTCTGTTTCAAACCATGAGACCCACGGTAGGTCTACATGAGACGGATCGTTGCCAGAATTCCGATACCACCGAGTTGCTCCCCACCTCTGGCGTAGCGAATTTAGAAATGTTTTAGCTTTTTATTTGAGAAAGGGACTCATTTCCTACGACAAGACCCTTCAGATACAGCATGAAGCTGAAACATTAATGGCTGGCAATGAATATGATATTAAGTCACTGGATGTGTTGTCACTAGTAAATCAAAGCAACTGCTTCGCATACGACTGTGAATATGTTTCTTTAGCAATAAATCTTGGAACAAAACTTTTCACCATGAATAAAAAAAAACTGATTTCTGAATTCCCTCTCATTGCAAAACCTATGCGTAATGTTGAGTTGTGAGTACCTAACGAGCCTGTAGAAAAATCCAAAAAAAAAGCCGTAAAACTTACGGCTCCTGTTATTAGCGAGTGCTGAACTTCAGGCTCCCGGTTAATTTATAATTTTTCAGCTCTGACTTATTACCAGTTTGAGAACCGTTCAGAACACTGCAGGCGCTTCTTCCGGGACAAGCTTCACACAAACACCGACCAAAGTCGTTTCAGCGCTTCTTTTTGATCTTCTCCATCCGCTTTAGTAGCTTCTAGCCGCCATAACCATGGATTTTCTTGAGATTGTGCAAAGCGCACATCAATTGCCACTGGGCCTTGAACTTGGGCCGTCCTCAAAGCGTGAACCGGGTGAATCCCATCTCCTTCGTATGGCCGAAGGGCGGCTCGGCAATGGCAAGGCGTTTGCTGTAAATCCTTTTATCTGCCGGGCTGTCGATCTGGTCTCTCACCAGCTGCAGGGCATCGGGCTTCTTGTAGCCTTCCAGTTTGTAGTGGAACACTACTACGGAACGCGCCGAGGGTTGATCAGGTTTACGCAGGCACTGAGCTTTTAACGAGCAGACCCGGCAATGATGAAGATAGTTGATATGCCTAACGTTTTTTTGACTACTCAAATATATGAACTATAAGTTACGAATTATTTTTAATTTTACATTGGCTAAGGTAAAAATAATGAAAATCAATCATTATCACTTTATATTTCTATTTTCTCAGATATTTTCTTCTTCGATACTTGTCGAGCCATTTCATGAGTTCTCTTTTGATAGTGCAACAGAATTTAAAAAAATTATTATTGATAGATTTTACGATCCATATATTAAAAACATAATGTGCTACTTAACAAGAATTGAAGATTCCTTGATTTTTAATATGGCGAATCCTTCTAATTCCAGTATTAGTCATAATACCAATTTCAGGGGTTGCGCCTAACACGCAGTGATCTTCCAATACATCGGCCTGGTAAAGTAATGAAAATACTCCACAATCTGCTAATTTTATTAGTTTTTGGCTATGTACACTATGCCAGCGCAGTCTCTTTCCAGGGAAAAGTGCATGTTAATTTGCAAGTAGTTTTGCACATGGCAGCAATACCAACATTGTTAAGTATAAGGCCTCTGTTAGATATTCTTCCTGAATATATAGTTGATATGCACTTGCCAAACATGATGCCACACATAATGGGTCAGCTAGAACCACAAGTTAATACTATTATTCGTGAAAATCAGTTTCCTGAAACACCTCTATTGTCAGCAAATATAGTGAATGAAATTACACCACCAATGATCTTGGGCGGAGCTGTTCATAACACTCAAACTAAACCGATAATATTACAAATAACATTTAGCTTTCACTTGTTAGTAATCGAAGACCATATAGTTCAAGTAGCATTGGATAAAGAGTTCATATCAGGCGTAAAAAAAGATTTAACTAAAGAGCTGAGTGCTTCTGAAATTGATGAGCAACTTGTTAAAAATAATGTTCGTTAATCGAAATTATTGGTAACTCAATCTCTATGAGGCACAGTGAGTCTGTAGAAAAAATATCTAAAGCTGTTCTCAACAAGAGAATCACTTTAATATTCATTTAATCCTGTTTCAGTCATTCGCAACTCTTCGGCTCTGCGAATACCTGGTAAGAGGACTTTCACCTCTCAAGTTAAGTGCCATGCTCGGCACACACGCCAAAACCAGGTACGCCGTAGGCGTCACCTGGATTTTTTTGTTAGCTGCGTTCTCCATTTTTTCTGAATAGAATCTTTATCCATCATGTAGAAGAGCCACTCTTTACCGTGTTTCTTTTTTTCAAAAATATTTAGATCAACCAGTTCGTTTAGTACAGTTGAAGCAGTATTATACGAGCAACCAAGATTGTCTCTTACACTAGATGCTGTGAAGATACTTACTGTACCACTCTTTGCCACCTGAAACATTACTCTCTGTTTTTCTGATAGCTTTTTATAAAGTCCTGAAGACCAAATCCATTGATTGAAACTTTCAATATCGTCTAACGCTTTTTTGTATACTTCTTTAAACTTGTTTATTGCTTTATGAATAATTCCACACTGATATTCGATAAAATATGTTAAGTCCATATCTTCCGTCTCAGTGTATAAATATGACATTCCATATTTTACAGGAACAGCATTTAGTAAAACACTTATTGCAATCTATCTGAATGCTGCATAATCATTTTTGAACATGAACCAATAAAATAATGATCTGGCAACTCTTCCGCTTCCATCTCGAAATGGATGCTCAAAACCAATCGAAAAGTGCAATGAAATTGCCTTGACTAGTGGATGAAGGTATTCTGAACTATCAGCATCATCATGACATTGATTTATCCAGTGGCATAAAAGTTTAAACCGTTTCTTTATCCCTTCGTGAGAAGGCGGTGTATGAACGGTTTCACCATCACTATCTACCACGACAACATCATCGGTTTCTCTAAATACACCTGGCGTATATTTATCATCATCAATGTCACTGACACCAATCCTGTGCATGTCACATATCAAATCAATAGTCAGAGGCTCATTTCTATTGTCCCATGCAAATCTCATCATTTTATAGTTTCCAAGAATCATTTTTTCATCTTATGTTCTTGGTTTTCTCTTTCTCTTGAGCATATCTTTTGCCACAAGAGTCGTTGTAGCTGCCCCTTCCAAC
Organism: Endozoicomonas sp. 8E; assembly: GCF_032883915.1. Taxonomy (NCBI): domain Bacteria; kingdom Pseudomonadati; phylum Pseudomonadota; class Gammaproteobacteria; order Oceanospirillales; family Endozoicomonadaceae; genus Endozoicomonas; species Endozoicomonas sp. 8E. Next base: position 4,550,984 of record NZ_CP120717.1, read on the forward strand.
TGGCTACTACTAATTGCTTCATCTTCAATGAGATCATTTAGAAGATATTCAATATATTGCTCTTCCCCAACTTTGCTAATCATCCACTGTAGTGCAAGCTGTAGTTGCGTTCTGATCAGTGTGTGAGATCGTTTTTTGAATCGATGGCGTAAGCATTAGGCTACATAGTCCAGTTGGTTCACCCACAGGTAGCAAGTTCACATATTGGCTATTTCTAGACAGTTTTGTTAAAGACCATGCAATAGTTGCATCCAAGCCTTTCTTTACTCGATATCGGAATTCATCAAATGGTAAATAGCGACCTTTTCCATCTAAGGGCCTGTAAACTGAGATAATCTCCAAATTTCTCTGGGCTATTTTGAGAGATTTCCTGAAATATATTTGGATTTAGGCCTTTATTTGGTGGTGCCTTGAACATGACATGTCTCAAAAAAGTGTGATATTGAGATATTCTAACTTAACAGTTCTAGTTTTTCTCAATTATGTCGTATTTTGAGATGTGGTGAGAGCAGTGCATATTCTGGCACCGCTTGAACACTGATTCTGCTAACTCTTGAACACCTATTCTGGCTTATTACCAATCTGGGAACCGTTCAGAACACTGCAGGCGCTTCTGGCGGGGGAAGCTCGGCCAAAGTCGTTTCAGCGTTTCTTTTTGATCTTCTTCATCCGCTTTAGTAGCTTCTAGCCGCCATAACCATGGATTTTCTTGAGATTGTGCAAAGCGCACATCAATTGCCACTGGGCATTGAACTTGGGCCGTCCTCAAAGCGTGAACCGGGTGAGCTCCGTCTCCTGCACATGGCCGAAGGGAGGCTCGGTAATGGCGAGGCGTTTACTGTAAATCCGTTTACCTGCCGGACTGTCTATCCTGTCTTTCATCAGCTGCAGAGCATCAGGCTTCTTGTAGCCTCCCAGTTTGTAGCGGAACACTACGGAACGCGCCGAGGGTTGATCAGGTTTGCACAGGCACTGAGCTTTTGAGGGACAGACCCGGCAATGATTAAGATAGCCACAGAACTGATAGGCTGGTGTGTCGCCTACCATCACGTCCCTACTGCTAAGCCACATGGCCTTACCCGCCGGGCAAATGCAGGTTTCTTACTGTTTATCGAAGGCAAAATCTTTCAGGGTGAAGCGGCCTGAGGCGATAGGCTTGCCGTGTTTCTTAGCCAGGGCCGCCCGCTCCTTTTTGTGTTGAATCTTATAACGCCCGGCCTGATCAAAGTTCGGATCACGCTAACGAAACTTTGAGCCATTCGCAGTGTGCGTCAATCGCCTGAACCATGGGTATCAGAGTCGGTCGCTCAGCGCCGCTACCGTAGGCTTCCCCGTGTATAATCACCTGATGTTTACCATCAACACCGGCTACACTGCAGTAGCCTTGGATCACGCCTTTGGAGGTTTTCATTTTGCACTGTCGGGATCGGTGGCATTACCCTTTCTTTGTGGGTGCCACTCCACTCTTTCCCCGCATTGGACGGCATCTTGCGGCCATCAATGGCACAAACCTCTCCCTTCCGATAAGACCCAGTTGATCACACACCATTAGCACCTGCATAAACAGCTGGGTAATCGGTCCCTGCAAGCAGCTGATAAAGTCGGGTTCGTAAAGTGAGGCTGACTGTCGGCTGACAGTGCCATAAATACAATGTTCTCCCGGCAGGCTTTTTCAATTTTATGACTAGAGGTGATCCCCCGGGAATAGGCGAACGACACAACCTTTAAAAGCATGGCTGGATTGTAGGCTAAACGACCGGTTTCATCATTGTTGTAATGCTCATGAAAGATCGAAGTGTCGATTTCATGATCTACCAGGGAATTCAGCGTGTATTCAAAAGACCCCGACACCAGTTGTTCGGCAAGATTAACTGGTACTAAAAGATTCTGACTGGTGTCGTACGGTTTAAAGCGAGGCATAGTGCGGGTTTAAGTCTTCTCAGGAGCGTGAGCGCTATTTTATCAGACAACACCAGTCAGGAAGGGACTTTGAGGATTTTTCTACAACCTCAACGCTGACAGCAGCAGAGAGCGTAGCGATTCCGACTGACTGGCCTTGTTAAGCTTTTTCTATCGTCATAGTATTTTTCTGCACAGACAAAACCAAAACATAGCCTAATATAACTGGAAGGGCGGCCCACTTAAAAACAGCAAGCCAAGAATGGATTAAAAATATATCATCCGAAAAAATTGCAGTATCTTCTAAAAAACGAAGTTCAATGGTGTTTTCAATGCAATCCAGTATTCCTGCCAGAAAAGCTAGGTATACAACCCAAGTATAAGAAAAGTGCTTGGACTTGTTGTTTTTGAAAATAAGAAATGACAATAACGATGAAAAAAACAAGGAGTAAGATACGGCATAGATATAATCAGTAAATATCAATGATTTGAAATTATTTATTCCAGAATCCCCCCAATGTCTCACCAACTCGATACCATCCGCTTTATTAAAGGCCAGCTGTAAACCAATAACTTCAAACCCACTTTTACCATCAATAGATGGATTTACATAAAACATGACAATTGAAAACATAATGCATGTCGATATCAGTGAACATATTATTAGTATTTTGTTGTTCAGTTTATCTAACATATTAAATCCTACTGTTATAAACGTACGTAGCATAATCGGGATAGTGCAGAGCCTCACGACTCTGCTCCTCTCAAACCACGAGCCGTACAGATCACCTAGCATCGCGGTTCAAATCACTTTGTATTCATCCTGTTGCCAGCTCTGGCAACCCAAGGTTCTTGAAATATCTATTCGGCAATGCTCGGGTTAACGCCGGACTACCACTCAATCGCCAAGGTTCATGAGCTGATTTTTCCATATTCCATGCAAGGAATCGACTGACCACCAGACGTCTTAGCATTCGGTATCTTTTGTTGCCCCCATTGATTCAGGATATAACATCGTAATTGTCGTCGAATCCATTTATCCAGATGCTGCAGAGGACTCAGTATTTCGGCAATATAGAAATACGCTTTGACTAGCAGGGATGGTGGAAAGTCTGATTTTCCAGGAGAAAAAACCAGCCCAACCAAGCAGGTATTTTCTTAGCTCTGTAAGGATCTGTAAGATCGAATAGCCTCTCTTTCGACGGCTCAGTTGTTTAACGGTCGCTTTCAGTTTGGCCCGCGCTTTATCACTGACTTTTATCTTCAGCTCCCGCCGACTTAATGTGAACCCGAGAAAAACTTCGTTCCCACGGGCGACCTACCGCGCTCTTTTGGGTATTCACTGTGAGCCGCAGGATTCTCCAATAGAGCGTTGCAAGCTTTTCATCACGCGTTCACCTGCTTCTTCATGGCGGATAGCCTGATGTGTATTCCGATGGGGACGGGACCCATAACTGTTGTTATGGAATTTGCCATTCCATTATTCTTGCATAATCTGGGCAATCCCTTGTTGTATCAGTCGATCCAGAACGGTAGGGGTACCCAGCTTGCGTTTGCGTCCATCCGGTTTGGGGATTTCCACTCTCAGGACGGGTTTTGGGCGGTAGACTCCTTCCATCAACTGCTGCCGGTTTATCGGCCGGTGCTGTTTCAGAAAATGTGAAAGTTCGTCAACGGTCATACCATCGACGCCAGCAGCTCCCTTATTACATTGAACCTGTTTCAGTTCGCGTAGCAGATTATTCCTGTCCAGTATCCGCAACATCAAGGACGAACAAGGGTTGAATTTTGGTTCAATCGGGTCTCCCGATTTCGATTCACCCTCTGGAATCTCCCGAGACAACGACCCTTGTTTAACAGATGCCATCCGAAATCACTTCCCAAATGATTGCTCTCCAAGATTTGTTTCGGCCTTCAGTGGCAAGAGACCAGTTACTATGGCGTCTGCTGATTTCTACACCGCGATCATGCAGGATTGCTCTTGCATCAGTTGTTCCCTCAACGCAATGCAGACCTCCCGAATTAAGACACTTAACTTTCCTCGCGTAGATGCCCAATTTATAAAACGTACCCCGATTGCAGATGGAGGGCTTAATGGTCACGTGCCCACTGGCCCCGAATACGTCACACCTCATATTGGGTTCCTGTTCGTCGCCCCGCGATTTTGCGTTGGGCTTCCTTCAGACCGGGTCGCGTAGACCGGGTCGCGTAGACCGGGTCGCGTAGACTCTGCCTCACGACAACGCCCTTGCCCTTTCACTAAGCTTCGGCTCTGCGAATACCTGGTAAGAGGACTTTCACCTTTCTAGTTAAGTTAAGTGCCATGCTCGGCACACACGCTTGGTTCAGCCGCGCAGCCGTGAGTGCTTAGTCAACAACACCTACCCCGCAATACATAAACGGGATATTTTAAAGATTCCGGCTTGATGTTCATCGGCAACAGCTGTTCCACGTCCGCGTCTTTCTCCAGGGCCGGTAGAATCGTCAACACATGCCTTAGCCACGCGTAAGGCTCATGCCCGTTGATTTTGGCGGTTTCCACCAGTGTGTACAGCGCTGCACTGCTGCGTGCACCAGCGATACTGTCTGAGAATAGCCAGCCTTTGCGCCCCATCACGAAGGGTTTGATCGCCCGTTCTGATGCGTTGTTGTCAATGTCCACAAGGCTATTGTCCAGATAGCGCACAAGGTACGTCCACTGGTTCTGCATGCAGCGGACCGCCTCACCCAGCTTGCTTTTGGGGGTGACATTCAGCGCCTGTTTTTCCAGCCAAACCTTGATTTTATCCATCACCGGACCGGGTTATGCCCCGTTGAAGAACACAGATGGCGAGATTTTGAAACGCTGTGAAAGTGCTTGAATATGATCCCTAGTAAGGTTTCTTGAACCATTAAGAATCATGGATACAAGACTTTTGCTGCCCAACTCATTTTTCAAGTCATCCGCTTTTAGCTGATACTGATCCATTATTGTTCTGAGGATCGCGACACCATCATCAAGTTTTTCAATTCTTTTATTAAATTCAGAAAAATGCTCTGACTCATCCTCCCATTTTTCGATTGAGACAGAAAGTACCTCAATCAGTGGAAGATATTTATCATAATCTTCAATGAGTTCATCCATTAACTCTAGAGCTTGTTCGTATTCAGCCTCATTATGAATACGCCCAACAAAACTAGCTTCAGAGAAGAAGTCTACAGCTTTTTGCTTTAGATTTGAGAATCTCATGAACCTGCCTCCTTTGCGTACTTCTTGCATAATTTGTCATATTCAGCGTGAGTGACAATATGTTTTACATACATGCCACTATCTCTGAACTCAATAAAAGCAATGAGTCGGAGGTTGTTGCCACCAATATCAATCACCCACCATTTATTTTTGTACCTGAAATTATCCAGGCTTGGAAAGAGTGATTTCAGCTCGTCTGGGCTATGAAAATCACCATTTCTCAATGACTTATATGCAGCATCAATAGCAGCTGCATCATTTGGGTATTTTTTTGCAGCTTCGTTAAACGGTTTTCTTGAGATAACGTGCATAACAGCCCTTACGTTCACTTATTGTGAACTTTAGCACGCCTTAAGAAGATTTATAAATTGTGAACTATGGTTTGAGGTTAGGGGCAAAACGCTTGGTTCAGGGGCGCCGTAGGCTTCACCTGGGATCACTTGTTGAACCAAGCCGCTAACGTGGCAAAAAAATACCGTTCATCCCAGCCACCCCAGCATTGCCAATACTTCCTGATATCCGTACCACTCCGGCGCGGCTTATATAAGGAAGCAACATGGAACGTTCTGAGCAAATCCGGTTTGACAAACTGTATCAAAAACACATCACCGCCCTGAAACTTCAGGGCAAAAGAAAATCAACCATTGATCTATACAGCAGGCCAATTCGGCGGCTGGCAACCTCCTTTGATCCTTGTCCTGACAGACTCAGCCCTGAGGATTTAAAAACCTGTTTTGCCGCCCTGGTGGAAAGCCATTCCTGGAGCACGGTCAAAACCAATCGTAATGGCCTGCAGTTTTTCTGGAAACATGTTCTGGGCAAACACTGGGACTTTGTTGAAATCATCAAACCACCGACCGTCAAGCGACTGCCTGTTATCCTGACGCCTGTAGAGATAGAACGACTGCTCAATACTGCACGGAAACTGCGCTATTACACCATTCTGTTGACACAGAAGAAGACTTCCTGTGGCTGGTACTGAAACATGTATTACCCAGGCGACTTCGACGATCGCGGGATTATGGATTTTTACACAGCAACGCAAAAAAACAATTATCTCTGGTGCAACTGGTTTTAAATGTGATGGTGAAAGCAGTCGAACCCGTCATTCGCCCGAAATTCACATGCAGGCGTTGCGGTGAGTCTATGAAACACATTGCGTTCGGTTTCCTGAAACCGACCTGGGCTATTGCCACATACAAACACCGCCATTCACAAGCAAGGAGGAAATGTAAGCTCATCCAGACAGACTCGACATATCCAAGACTATCGTAATGCAGTGCTCTGGAGACATTCATCCTGAATAAATAGCGTTCTGCAAAAACGTTTTGATTCAAGGTCCGCCAGAAAAATAAACTTCAATGGACCTTACTTACCAGAATTCAATCCGGGCTTGTGCAACAACAGGATAAGATTGCGGCTGGGCGTAATCTATCCTTATTCGTCAGGTGCGCTGTTTGACTGGATAGCATTTTGCAACCATAATGAAACCACTGTAACATTTTTGGGAAATACACAATGCCAGCAATTACGGTTAAAAACATACCTGAAACTCTTTATAACAGGCTTAAAGAAGCAGCTTCTGCCCACCACAGAAGCATAAATAGTGAACTAATTCATTGCCTTGAACAAATGCTCCTGCCTAAACGGGTGAACCCTTCTGAGCACTTGCAACGTGCCCGGGAACTACGCAAAGGAATTGATACAAACTTGGTTGATATTGAAGATATCCAAGATGCAATTAACGAAGGCAGAGCATGATTGTTGTCGACACTAACGTACTTGTTTATCTGTACTTTCCAACGAAATATACCGCACATGCGGAAAAACTTCTTGAGATTGATCCGGTGTGGGTTGCTCCTCACCTCTGGCGTAGCGAATTTAGAAATGTTTTAGCCCTGTACTTAAGAAAGAAACTCATTACCTACGACAGGTCTCTTCAGATACAGAATGAAGCTGAAACAATAATGTTTGGCAATGAGTACGACATTAAGTCTCTGAATGTATTATCACTTGTAAATCAGAGTAACTGCTCGGCATACGACTGTGAATATGTTTCTTTAGCTATGAATCTTGGAACAAAACTGTTCACTATGGATAAAAAAGTGATTTCTGAATTTCCTCTCATCGCAGAACCTTTGCGTGATGTAGAGTTGTGAGCACCTAACGCCTGCGTTTAGGGAGGGCGCCGCCGCAGGCGGCGTCCCAGCCAGCTTCCTGGCGACACCATGTGCTTGTTAGCTGAACTTTTCCATTACGAAGTACCGGAGTTTTTCACCACGGATCTCAACAATTTGCTCTTCGCTTACTTGAAAACCAAGCCTTTCATAGAAGGGACGAGCAGTAATACTTACCTCCGAATAAAACCGTTCAATTTCACGAGATTTACCTACTTTTAGGACATACTCCATTAAACTACGACCTACCCCTTTACCTTGATACCTGTGATGACAAAAGAAGTGATCAATTAAGCCATTTTCTTGAAGGTCGGTATAGCCAACTATCTCCCCATCAATCTCGGCTACAAATGGTGATATCGAGTTCATTTTTTGTTTCCAAACCCCGGGATCGAAACTATCAGGAGCCCATGCTTCAACTTGCGCCTGAGAGTAATCCTGAATATTCACATTACGAATCGTGTTGTAATGGATTTCCCATAGATCATTTGCATCTGAATTTTTGTATTTTCGGATTTGTATCATGCTGATTATTGTACCATTCAGCTAATGCCGTCGGCAGGGTCAGCTTACCTTGTGCGCGTTTTGCGCGAAAATTGGAGCGCAGCGACCCGCGCAAAACGTGCACAAGGAAAGCTGCCCTGCGGAGGGCCAGAGGCCCGGAGTGAATTGCCCCCACTGTGTCATGATTGATGGGCAATGCTACCCGACACGGGTGGGTATGTATGCCACAAGGCGGTCCATTTTCACCGCTGCTGTCGAATGTACTTCTTGATGACCTGTACAAGGAACTGGAATACCGGGGTCACGGTTTCGCAAGATACTGCGATGACTTCGTGATATTGGTTCACAGCCAACGGGCAGGGGAAAGGGTGATGGTAAGTATCACCCGATACCTTGAGCGTCGACTGAAACTGACAATCAACCTGACCAAAAGCAAGGTGGTGAAATCCACTGAGGTCGAGTTCCTGAGTTTTACCTTCACAGGGAAGAGAATCCGCTGGTCACAGAAAAGCCTGCTTCGCTTTAAGCGGACAATCATCAAACTCACCAGCCGCAGCTGGGGAGTCTCGATGGGCTACCGCCTGCGAAAGCTTGCCGAATATATCCGGGGCTGGATGGGTTATTTCAGAATAACCGAATATTACCGTCCTATACCGCTGCTGGATCAATGGATACGTCGGCGCATCCGTTGCTGTTTTATTAAGCAGTGGCGCAAGCCGAAAACCCGTTATCGAAATTTAGTCAAGTTAGGCGTTGATCATATCAAGGCCGCTTCGATTGCAGCCTGCAGCAAAGGGTATTATCGGTTGAGCAAAACCTTTGCAACACAGCAGGCACTCAACGACAGTTATCTTGCAAATATTGGGCTTGTTTCCCTGAAAGAGTTATGGATCAGGTTTCACTATCCTCGGTGAACCGCCCGGTGCGGACCCGCATGCCGGGTGCTGTGGGGAGGGCTGGAGAAAGACCAGTCCTTACCCGATTTATCAGTACCGTTGGCACTGTGCTTAACTGACTCGGCAACGTTTACTCGGTTTATAATTATCCGTACCAGGAAAAAAGCCTTTTTCTTTTATTGCAGGTATGTGTTCTAAAAATGATATTAACTTCCCATTCTCGTCTATTATTTGACAGGCAAAAACCTTGCTCCCTTTTGATTCATATTGATAATACGCTGATATAAAAAGTACTGGCTTGCCGTCTACTCTTAGAGCAAATGGATATAAATTGGTTCTCGTGTTCGGAGACAGTGTTGATTCCGATCTTTCTTGATACAAAAGTTCATCTATTTTTTCTATCACCGCCCAATAACTAACATGATATAGGTTTTTATTAGGGTTTATAGTCGTGCTATTTTCATAAATGAGGCAACTTTCACTTGGCTTATTTTTATTATTAAATATTGGCTTTATATTTTTTCTAAGTTCAATAATATTGCCTGATGAATTAATTTTCACACATGTATATTCATAACTATTGGCATAATTCAATTTACTTTTGAATAGAAAAGCTGTGATTAGATCTTTTTTGTCGTTTGTAAATCCATAGCTCAAACCGAATAGTTCATAGCCTACATCATCTGATTCGACTTCACTTTTACCTATTTGATGAAGTACTTCTACATGAACATCGTAGTAATCAAATCTGTAAAGCTCTCCAGCATGCAGACTTAAAGAGAGATTATATAATATTATTAATTTTATAATTTTCATGATCGGTACTCATAACAATATTAATTTTGTACTTTGCATGACAGGTACTGATAACGCCAAGCTGTGGGGCGCCGCGCAGCGGCGTCCCAGCCCCTTTAGGGGCGACACCAGCGCCTTGTTGAACCAAGCCGCTAACGCGGCAAAAAAATACCGTTCATCCCAGCCACCCCGGCATTGCCAATACTTCCTGATATCCGCACCACTCCGGCGCGGCTTATATAAGGAAGCAACATGGAACGTTCTGAGCAAATCCGGTTTGACAAACTGTATCAAAAACACATCACCACCCTGAAGCTTCAGGGCAAAAGAAAATCAACCATTGATCTATACAGCAGGCCGCTGCGGCGGCTGGCAACCTTCTTTGATCGTTGTCCTGACAGACTCAGCCCTGAGGATTTAAAAACCTATTTTGCCGCCCTGGTGGAAAGCCATTCCTGGAGCACGGTCAAAACCGATCGTAATGGCCTGCAGTTTTTCTGGAAACATGTTCTGGGCAAACACTGGGACTTTGTTGAAATCATCAAACCACCGACCGTCAAGCGACTGCCCGTTATCCTGACGCCTGCAGAGGTAGAACGACTGCTTAATACTGCACGGAAACTACGCTATTACACCATTCTGTTGACACTTTACGGCATGGGCTTAAGGCTGGCCGAAGGCCTGAACCTGACCATTGCCGACATTGATTCCGAACTCATGAGAGTCCATTTGCGCATACACTTTGTCGTGCCAGGTGGCGGCATCAATACCCGACGAAAAGAGTGGCGCAAACTCACAGGCAACTACCTGTTCAATGGCAAGAACCTGGCCATGGTCTTTCGAGCCAAACTCCTTCGCGCCCTGGACGAACAGGAACTACTATCTCCGAGCCTGAAAACAAGGCTGCCCATAGAGTGGGTCGTCAATTGCAAACGGGTAGGCAAAGGATTACCAGCACTTGAATATCTATCCCGCTATCTGTACCGAGGCGTGATCAGTGACACCAATATCCTGGCCAGCAAACGAGGAAAGGTGACCTTTTCTTACCTCAACAGTGAAACCGGCAAAAAGGAGAAGCGAACCCTGCCAGGAGAAGACTTCCTGTGGCTGGTACTGAAACATGTATTACCCAGACGACTTCGACGATCGCGGGATTACGGATTTTTACGCAGCAACGCAAAAAAACAATTATCACTGGTGCAACTGGTTTTAAACGTGATGGTGAAAGCAGTCGAACCTGTCATTCGCCCGAAATTCACATGCAGGCATGGTGAGTCTATGAAACACATTGCGTTCAGTTTCGTGAAACCGACCTGAGTATTGCCACAGCAACAAACACCGCCATTCACAAGCAAGGAGGAAATGTAAGCTCAGCCAGACAGATCCGTCATATCCAAGACTACCGTAATGCAGTGGTCTGGAGACACTCATCCTGAATAAATAGCGTTCAGAAAAAACGTTTTGATTCAAGGTCCGCCAGAAAAGTAAACTTCAATAGACCTTTCTTACCAGAATTCAACCCGGGCTTGTGCAACAACAGGATAAGATTGCGGCTGGGCGCAATCTATCCTTATTCGTTATGCGCTGATTTATATGCGAGAAGCCTGAACTAATGCCTGTGAAACCCATTGGTTGATGCTTTGACCGCTAACCTGAGCTGCTGTAGCAATGGTTGCATGAAGCTCTGGTGGAATGCGTAGCATCAATTTTCCTGAGTATGGTTTCTGGGGTTCTTTGCCAACAGCAGCACAAGTTTCGAGATAATCTTCGACAGCTTCGTGAAAGGCATCCTTGAGTTCTGTGACAGACTCACCATGAAAACCAACTCGATCTTTGATGCCTGCAATATGACCAATAAAGCATTCATCATCGTCGCTATATTCAATACTGGCTGCATAACCTTGGTATGTCATCGTATTCATGGTTTAACTCCAATTCTGTTTAGAAAATCTCGTGCATCTTTCACCTGGTACGGCTTTGCCTCTTTTTTCGGGTGGGGCCTATGAAAAGTTCCAATTTCTCAATCTTTATGGAATCTTACGCGCGATCCTCGTCCCTCGATAACTTCAGCGCCGACAGCAATAAAGAGAGCTTCTATTGCTTTCCATTCCAGTTGTTTTGGAGCTGGATCTTTGTATATCGCAATGAGAGTTTTTCGGTGTTTAGCATTCATAGAAGATACTATAGATGATAGTATCAAAAATTGGTATCACTATTTTGGTTTGTATGTTGATAAGCGCATAACGCTGAAGCTCAGCCGCCGCCGAAGGCAGTCGGGTGGAGGGCAAAGCCCGGAACGAACTGGAGCGACTTGTGTACGCCCGACGTGGGCATGAACTTATGGGGTGAAAGTCCCCTATGGGTAAACCAGCATCGGATCTTGCGCCCAATAAGCCAACCGATGATAACCATTAGCCGACGGCAAGTGCAATTCCGCGAGGAATTGTGCGGAGGAAGCCTGAGCGCAAAAGTGCGAGCCGACGGACAGAAACTGTATACAAGGCCGAGTCTTGTGGGCGAGTGAGCACAAGATCACAAAGCCCTCTGGTTTGAGAGATACGGTAAATGCAGCGGTCGCCTGCATGGATGCAGGTGAGGAGCGTGAGCAGGACGCGGAAGCTTTGTGTACTGACAGTTCATGCTCTTATTCGGGGAGGTCTGCCCAACCGGCGACCGTGAATAATATCCAGTTTGACCACTGGTTCAACAGGTCTGGCATTCTGGCTTCATCAACCGGAATGAGCGAACTCGATGAAACACGGTAGCGCATTCAGGAGTAATCCTGTCTGTGTTTGGGTAGAAGTCAGCAGACGTCATACGACTGCATGGATGCAGGAGCTAGAGTAACGCAGGAGCAGTTACCGCGTAGCTGTTCGACAGAAGTCATTAACTGACCGAAAGTCGTCAGCGAAGGACTGAACACCGAAGACAAAGAGGAGACTGATTCCCTCGGAACAGTGCAGCCGAACGGCGAAACACTGTATCTGGCGACAGAATCTTTAACCAGCTTTGAACCACAATCTACTAAGTTATGCACTGGAACCTGCCAACTTACTGAAGGCATGCGACTGCAAGGATGCAGGAGGTAGGGCGAAGCAGGAGCCAGAGCCGAGAAACAGGTCAGAAGCAACAAGGGTGCTCCCGGCATTGATGGAGTCACCATTGAGGCCTACCCTGACTTTGCTAAACAGCATTGGCCTTCAGTGCGCCAAGCCTTACTGGATGGAACATATAAACCGTCTCCGGTACTTCGGGCCGTCATTGAGAAACCCGATGGAGGAGAAAGGTTGCCTGGAATTCCTACCGTTCAGGATAGGGTCATACAACAGGCCATAGTGCAGGTGTTAACCCCTATCTTTGATCCCGGATTTTCAAACAGCAGCTTTGGTTACAGACCGGGAAGATCTGCACAAGATGCCGTGCAACAGGTTAAACGCTATATCAAACAGGGGTTGCATCAGGCGGTTGACGTTGATCTGAGTAAATTCTTTGATACCGTCAGCCATGATGTCCTTATGTCGAGAGTCTCTCGCAAGATTAACGACAAGTGCCTATTAAAACTGATAGGCCGCTACCTTCGTGCTGGCGTCATGATTGATGGGCAATGCTACCCGACTCGGGTAGGTATGCCACAAGGCGGCCCTCTTTCGCCGCTACTGTCAAATGTACTTCTCGACGATCTGGACAAGGAACTGGAATACCGGGGTCATTGCTTCGCACGTTACTGTGATGATTTTGTGATACTCGTTGGCAGTCAACGATCAGGGGAGCGAGTGATGGATAGCATTACCCGTTACCTTGAACGAAGGCTGAAATTAACGGTAAATCCGACCAAAAGCAAGGTGGTGAAAGCCACCAAAGCAGAGTTCCTGAGTTTCACCTTTACAGGTAAGAAAATCCGGTGGACAGAGAAGAGCCTGCGCTGTTTCAGGCGGCAAGTCCTTAAACTCACCAGCCGCAGCTGGGGTGTATCAATGGGCTACCGTTTGCGAAAGCTTACCGAATATATCAGGGGCTGGATGGGTTATTTCAGAATAACCGAATATTACCGTCCTATACCGCTACTGGATCAATGGATACGTCGGCGTATCCGCTGCTGTTTTATCAAGCAGTGGCGTAAACCGAAAACCCGCTATCGAAATTTGGTCAGGTTGGGCGTTGATCACATCAAAGCCGCCGGGATCGCAATCAGTAGCAAAGGGTATTACCGGTTAAGCAAAACCTTTGCAACACAGCAGGCACTCAACGACAGTCACCTCGCAAAACTTGGGCTTGTTTCGCTGAAAGACTTATGGATTAGGTTTCACTATCCTCGGTGAACCGCCCGGTGCGGACCCGCATGCCGGGTGGTGTGGGGAGAGCTGGAGAAAGACCAGCTCTTACCCGATTAGGCGCGATTGGCACTTGGGGTTTTTAGTGAACACCGAGCAAGAGACCTTTAACGCTCAAATCTTCATCAAGATCAGGCCAATGAATACCATCACCTTCGCCAAGCAACTCCCAGTTGCTTAGCTGTTGTTTGGTTCCATTTGAAAGAGATGGAAACCAAGAAATAGGTACGAGTATAACCCTACCATCAACCAAGCTAACAATTAACTCAGATTCAGAAAATTTCACATCCTGAGCCAAGGGGTGGGCTTCAACCTTTAAAGTATTCATTCCATGCCTCCAAGAATTGATTTCGATTTTTCTCTACATGCTTTTGAAGCTCTCTGATCTCTTTAGCAGAGAATCTTGTTGAGCTTGCAAGCATGACAGGCTTTAACCAGAACTTCGCGAGAGCTTTGTCTCGTTGAATATGAATATGGGCAGGTTCTCCATTCTCATTAGAGTAAAAGAAAAACCTGTATGGCCCGATTCTTAAAATAGTTGGCAATCTGAGCACTCCCATAGATAGATCATTTAGATAATAAGTTATTGATATTCATCTGGAATCATATAACTATGAGTCATAAGATAGCTGATTAGTTCAATTTTGACGATGTTTGTTTAGCGCCTAATGCCTGCGTGTGGGGTGCCGCCACAAGCGGCATCCCAGGCAGCTTGCTGCCGACACAACGCTTTTGTTAGGTTTTCGATTATTTGAATGCCCCGGTGGATGCCCACCGAGGACTCGGAGTTAGAGTAAACCGATTTCGTGAAGGTCCATTATGCAGGCGGATACCGACATAATGATTCTATCCACACTGACGTTTACTCTGATTGCGATGAGCATTTTCATGGCTGTCACCATTTCAATGCATTTTGGATGTCCTTTTTATTTTATTTTCATGCGGCCCCGCATGCCGGTGTGGTTTGGGAAGGGCTGGAGAAAGACCAGTCCGTACCCGATTTAAGTATCTATTTTGGCACCGGGTATAAAGCCTCGTACCTAAGCACAATACAGCTTCCGGTAAGATCCTCTAAAACTGCTTTTGTTGAACCAGATTCGTAAATTGCTTTACCAGCTAGTTCACCCATATATTTATAGTCTTTGCAAGTAGTTTCACGAATTGCATTGCATGATTTATTTGGAAACATCATCATCTGCATTAATGTTCCGTCACATGAGTTATTGATGCCAGGGGCAACATTGACAGCTGCATAACCCCAAGTACCATCACGATATTTTTTTACATTAAGCCCAATGTACAAAAGTAAACTTCAATAGACCTTCCTCACCAGAATTCAACCCGGGCTTGTGCAACAACAGGATAAGATTGCGGCTGGGCGCAATCTATCCTTATTCGTTATGTTGCGGCTTGTGGCACAAAGCTTATTTTTACTTTGTAGCCAATAGCTTTTGCATAGTCTTCTATCGTAGAAAGCTTGGGAGAAGTTTTTGAATTAACATTCTCCAGCCGTGAAATATTACTTTTTTGTGTATGTAAGATCTCGGCTAATTCTTCTTGGGTTAGCCCTGCCTCTTTACGTAGTGCAATAAGTTGCTTGCGTAATTCGTAAGCAAGCTCTAACTCTTCGTACTCTGCTCTCACTTTTGGGTTATCAAGAGCCTTTTTCTTAAAATTTGAAAATGTTGGCCTAGTCATTTTTTGATCTCCTTCATCCGCTTTCTGGCAAGTATCAGCTCCTTATTTGGCGTTTTCTGTGTTTTCTTGATAAAGGAGTTGAGAATAATAATTTCTTGTCCTTTAACCTGACAAAACAGAGAACGACCTATACCTTCTTTGCCTTTAGCCCTGATTTCGAAGAGACCATCGCCCATCGGAGCTGTATATGGCTTACCTAATGCTGGGCCATATTCTTCAATCATTTCAGCTATATGGATGAAATTAGCCAAGATTCCTTCAGGAAATCTTAGAGTCTCTTCTTCTACCTTCTTGCTGTAAAACGTTATTAGCCACTTCATATCACCAAGGTTATCATAAAAGATAACTTTTGCAAGAATGTATTTACCTGAGATTTATGACATATTTGTTGCTGCAACATAACGCCATGCTGTGGGGCGCCACACAGCGGCGTCCCAGCCCCTACAGGGGCGACACCAGCAACTTGTTGAACCAAGCCGCTAACGCGGCAAAAAAATACCGTTCATCCCAGCCAACCCAACATTGCCAATACTTCCTGATATCCGTACCACTCCGGCGCGGCTTATATAAGGAAGCAACATGGAACGTTCTGAGCAAGTCCGGTTTGACAAACTGTATCAAAAACACATCACCACCCTGAAGCTTCAGGGCAAAAGAAAATCAACCATTGATCTATACAGCAGGCCACTGCGGCGGCTGGCAACCTTCTTTGATCGTTGTCCTGACGACTCAGCCCTGAGGATTTAAAAACCTATTTTGCCGCCCTGGTGGAAAGCCATTCCTGGAGCACGGTCAAAACCGATCGTAATGGCCTGCAGTTTTTCTGGAAACATGTTCTGGGCAAACACTGGGACTTTGTTGAAATCATCAAACCACCGACCGTCAAGCGACTGCCCGTTATCCTGACGCCTGCAGAGGTAGAACGACTGCTTAATACTGTACGGAAACTACGCTATTACACCATTCTGTTGACACTTTACAGCATGGGCTTAAGGCTGGCCGAAGGCCTGAACCTGACCATTGCCGACATTGATTCCGAACTCATGAGAGTCCATTTGCGCAACTGCAAAGGCGGCAAGGATCGCTATGTTGATCTTCCCAGTCGAACACTTAAGGCCCTGCGCCGCTATTGGGCCACTCACCGAAACCCAAAGTTTCTTTTTCCTGAAGGCCAGAGCGCACAGCAACGGCACCGAGCGACTCAGCCCATGAGCCGTTCCTGCACCCAGAAAGCCATGAGACAGCTGGTTGAAGAATGCAGGATTAATAAAAAGGTCAGCCCTCACAGTTTACGACACAGCTTTGCCACGCACCTTCTTGAACAGGGTTTAAGTCTCAGGGCTATTCAGACGCTGCTCGGGCACATGTGCCCAAAAACCACCGCTATCCATACCCAGTTAACAGAAACCGCCCAACTTAATACCAGGAAAGTGATGAATCATCTGATCAATGAACTCAAGCTGAAAGGAGATGATCAATGAAGCTTTCCGATATAGCAGCGCAATACGGTGATCGGTTTCTGGAAAAATACAGTCAATGTCTTTTACCTGGCCATATCAAAGCACTGCAAGCGATACAGCACTGTCGAACGTCGGCAGCCGGTATGACCTTGCTGGAATGCAACAGCTGCGGGACACGGGATCAAAAGCTCATGTCCTGCGGGCATCGCCACTGCAAACGCTGCCAGAACACCGATACCAGCGAGTGGCTGCAGCGGCAAAGACAAAAACTACTGCCCGTTGAATACTTTATGGTGACCTTCACCTTGCCAGCGCAACTTCGAAACCTGGCGTGGCAACATCAACGACAGGTGTACGATTTACTGTTCAGAACGGCAGCTGACACCCTAAAAGAATTCGGCAGCAATTCCAAAAAACTGGATGCAGGCCTGGGAATGACCGGCGTCCTGCACACTCATAGCCGACGACTGGATTACCATCCCCATATACACTTTGTCGTTCCAGGTGGCGGCATCAATACCCGACGAAAAGAGTGGCGCAAACTCACAGGCAACTACCTGTTCAATGGCAAGAACCTGGCCATGGTCTTTCGAGCCAAACTCCTTCGCGCCCTGGACGAACAGGGACTACTATCTCCGAGCCTGAAAACAAGGCTGCCCAAAGAGTGGATCGTCAATTGCAAACGGGTAGGCAAAGGATTACCAGCACTTGAATATCTATCCCGCTATCTGTACCGAGGCGTGATCAGTGACAACAATATCCTGGCCAGCAAACGAGGAAAGGTGACCTTTTCTTACCTCAACAGTGAAACCGGCAAAAAGGAGAAGCGGACCCTGCCAGGAGAAGACTTCCTGTGGCTGGTACTGAAACATGTATTACCCAGACGACTTCGACGATCGCGGGATTACGGATTTTTACACAGCAATGCAAAAAAACAATTATCACTGGTACAACTGGTTTTAAATGTGATGGTGAAAGCAGTCGAACCTGTCATTCGCCCGAAATTCACATGCAGGCATTGCGGTGAGTCTATGAAACCGCCTTTCACCACCCCTATCAGGAATACATGGACTCGTAAAAAATGCCTAAAATTTGAATGATCGTCCACTGCCTTTCCTTCAAGCCAACCACATGTTTCTCCTGATTATTGACCGTTAATACACTAAGCCCCTGGAAACAGAAAAATACCCATCTCGCTGTTGGGTTCTGGCAGGGCTTTTTTTTCTGGTCTGGAAATACACGACTTTGCTTTTTCAGTTCCTGCCTGATTCTGTGCTGGATAGCAGCATAGACCATCAGGCATAGAGTCATCACCATTAACAGGGCTTCAATACGTTCCGCTTTCTTCAGATAGAGCGAAGAGACCAGAAAGTCCGGGCTCTTCAGGAACCGAAAGCCGCCTTCAACTTTTTGTTGCGACTTGTAGATAGACAGCAGCTCAGAGGCATTCAAACTATTTTTATCCAGTTCATTGGTGCTTAGGATAAAACAACCCAGTGAGGCCTGTGCATGCTCCCTTTTCTCGCAGGAAACAAAGCATTCAGCCTGCACAAAGTACTCGAAGTGATCAGGCTTGCTATCCGGCGATGGTCTTCCTTTGCCCGAATAGCGGGGTTTACAGATAACCTCAGGCTCTGTTTCGCTTTGGCAAAGTTTCGATTGTTTCTGCCACAAGGCAAAAGCCTTCAATGCATCGTCCCGGCACAGAAAGGCCTTTTTGTGCAGTTTTTCCAGATCACGGGCCTCTTTCAGCGACTGCTTTTGCATCTTTCGGGTCAGTGTTTTCAGTTCACTAAGCCCGCGCTTTTTGTTGAGAAACAGGAACCATCGTTGTTCAACCCCTCCATAGCAGGAAGGCACTTCAGCTGAGTAGTAATCTTCATAGCCTTCAACAGGCTCCAGCGACATGGTTGGCGCTTTGCAGACCAGCTCCTTTGCCTTCTTGATGTTCAGGGGCACCCGGGAGATAAACAGCTGCTTTTGCTCATCAAGCGACTGAAGGGTTTCTGTAACATACATGGCAGCATCAGCAACCAGATAGCGGCTATTCAAAGCGGCCTTAAAACATGACAAATGATTTTTGATAATTTCCTGAAAACAGGTTTTGTCGTTTACATTACCACTGGCAGGGGCCATAAACACAGGGATGCCCGCCTCATTTTCAGTCATTAACTGCAAGACCACCTGATTCAGTTCAGGCCGGTGATCACGGCTGTAACCTTGGCAGATATGGATACAGTTCAAGTCGTCTGGATTGTCATGACTGTTATAGACTCCATCCACATGAAAGCTGGTGCCATCCAGATTTAATGCCTTGCAAGGAAGTTTCAGATGATTGACGACCTTGACGGCCAGATTGAGATACAAGTCGCTAACACCAGCGTCGTACAAACTGTCGAGAGCCCGACCAAGTACCTTGTCGTTCAAGTGTTCGGCCTGTATATCTTCCCCGATAAGGCGGTCAATCGGCTTATCCTCAAAAAACTCAGGGAGCATGTACAGAGTTTGCCTCGTAAAGCCCAAGCCATTGATGATCATTGCGACTACAGCTTGCCCAATAGTGACATTACGAACATCGGAGTCATTTGTGATACGGGCATCAATGTATTCGGCTATCTTTAACTCCCGACACATAGCGGCAACCAAGCCAAGGTGGTTGAGGTTCTTAGACTGGTATTGAGCTGTAGGCATGTTGGTGCACCTGAATGTCTGTTTATTTCTTTGACAACAGATTTTAGGCAAATATCAATCGGGGTGGTGAAAGGCAGATGAAACACATTGCGTTCAGTTTCGTGAAACCGACCTGAGTATTGCCACAGCAACAAACACCGCCATTCACAAGCAAGGAGGAAATGTAAGCTCAGCCAGACAGATCCGTCATATCCAAGACTATCGTAATGCAGTGGTCTGGAGACACTCATCCTGAATAAATAGCGTTCAGAAAAAACGTTTTGATTCAAGGTCCGCCAGAAAAGTAAACTTCAATAGACCTTTCTTACCAGAATTCAACCCGGGCTTGTGCAACAACAGGATAAGATTGCGGCTGGGCGCAATCTATCCTTATTCGTTAAACCTTGCGCCATTAAACGAATTCTACATCTAACCAATAATGTTCTGATAGAATCCTACCATGCCTCCATCCTAACGAAACCATCCCCTTTGTGAAGGCCTGTTTCTGATATGAAACAGTAATGGAATTTTCGGAAGCCCAGCTCTCGAAAGACTTGAACATATCACTCTTAGTAATCTTGCCACCCTTCCTAGAGCAAATAATCTCAGCCGAGAAGCTTTTCAGATGGTCTTTTAGACGGCATTTATTTAGAGCCTCTTCAATGCTCAGCCCTCTTGAGAGGAAGTTTTTAAAGCTAGTCCTTTCGATACCATATTCCTTAGCAAATTGGGAAACACTTTCATAGACAACACCATCATAGACAATGCTTATCTTTGATTTGATACCAGATTTATATCCATCATTCTTAGCCTTCCATTTGCATTTATCAGAGCAATAAATATGAACTCGCCTTTTTCGAGTAAATTCAACACCACAGATTTTACAGGTGCCCGTCCTCCATTCTTCAAGCGCTTCGTCTAAGGATAAACCATTACTCAACCTGCCTCGCAATGTAGTCGCTGACAGACCAAAAGAAGCTGCCAAATCACTTTGGTCTCGATAGATAACGCCTCTGAAGACAATTGAGTGATCTGCCGGCCGGTCGACCGCCTCCTCTATAGACATGCCTGCCCTGATTCGTTGACGCACCGTAATAGGCGACCTTCCATTATTGCGAGCAAGATCAGCAACGCTCTTAAAATCCTGACCTTTATATGAAATAAGACTGGAATCAAGCGCACCAAGGCTACCTCCCACAATCGAGTTTAATCCGTTCGGGTAAGCCGTCCCCTCTTCTTCTATAAATGTTTTTTCAATCTGCTTTAAGTCCTTATTGCAGAATG
This sequence comes from Endozoicomonas sp. 8E, assembly GCF_032883915.1. NCBI lineage: Bacteria > Pseudomonadati > Pseudomonadota > Gammaproteobacteria > Oceanospirillales > Endozoicomonadaceae > Endozoicomonas > Endozoicomonas sp. 8E. The sequence continues at coordinate 4,571,927 of NZ_CP120717.1, forward strand.
CAAAAAACAGCTCTTCAACCTTAAATGACTCCGCTCCATTTTCCCGAATTGCCCTCTTTAATGGAGAGGCCGCCTCCGCCTGGTTCGCCTCGGATATATGGCTGGCCCACCTTTCCCTAACAGTACGAGTAGTAATACCTATATAGGAAAGCTTTGTTACACTATCGGTTAACCGATAAAGCCATCCACCTCTGTCAACGATAGTCTTTTTACCGTATACAATTTCTTCAAGTGCAATATCATCAAGAGCCCCACCAGACCTTAAGTTAGCGATCCTGACATTTAAGGTCGCTCTTGAAAAAGGAGAAGAATCCAGTACCGAATCGATAAAGCTTTTTTGCGATTCGAAATGCTCCCCTCTAAAAACGATACCGTTGCTCTCATTCTTGGGAGTAACTAGCGCTTGCTCAAGTGTCATCCCGCCCTTCATCCGTTTCCTAACCGAAGTCGTTGATATTCCATAAACAGAACAAGCTTCTTTTACAGAAGAGTAAGAGCTGCCTTCAATCACAACGGAATCTTTACTATTGCGAACAAACCTCTTATCCACTGGCATAAGCGCCTGCTCTACAGACAATCCATTTTTTATCCTCTCACAGTAGACCGTTCGGCTGACATCAAAATACTCACATGCTTCAGTAATTGTCGAAAATTCCATTCCATCGACACAAAGGGGTTTACTACGTCCACTATATGGTGCTGATAAAGCCTCTTCAGTGCTCATTCCCTTCGCGACTCGAGAGCGATAAACATAACTTGGAATGTTAAATGCGTCGCAAGCGCTTTCCACGCTGCGGTAAAGCTTCCCACAAACTAATAATTCTTTTCTTGCCATTTCTTGCGACTACCCACAGCGCTTACTAAATTTCGTACTTAAGATATCAAAAATTGTGCAAGAAAACGTCACCTTCAAATAAAAAGTAGGCATCTGCTCCTACATTACTCTACGAACCTCCAGAGCTGGAAACTAGAGTTTCGACGGTTAGGCTATGGGTAAAGCTGGACTTTAACGCTGGCAGCAAGGGTGGCGAACGCAGTGAGCCATCCCATTGCCTGTATTTGTTAGCCCGGCAGCCCTGCCGCCTGGGACAATGTTGATTATTGCAGAGGAGCTTCAGTAAAACCTGCACCTGCTGCACCGATTGAAGTGCATAAAAGTTACCGCTGGAAAACTTGCAGGCAACCCCAATGCTGATACAACTTTTAACTGGTTTAGTGCGCCGGACCAAATACTCATAAACACCGTGAACCCACGCTGACATGCCCAGCAAGACACCGCAGATTTTTCATCGACTGACAGAGAATCTACAGACATGCATTACTGAGAATCACTCAGAACTGGAATTGACCAGACTGGTTGCTGGCGTAGATTTTAGTTCGTGATTCATCGATTGGAAAAATAGAAAAAACTTTCATACTGCTGCCGGCTAACGCTTCAATCAGCTGCCGCGTTAGCGGTCTGCTGCATTGACTTGGTAGCACTCTCAGCCTGTAGTTTTTCCCTCACCACTGATTGTGCATATATGAACCCTTTTCCATACCATTCTTCGTAGTTTGAAGAAATCGGGTACTTTCCATAGACATCAGTAAAGTCATCCCACCAAGGGTTTTCAAATGAGGGTCTTGACAGTACAGATTCAGGAAAAACCCTACCAGAGAGTAGTTTTTTAAATACCACTGGCTCTAGTATACGGCCACCACATTTTAAGCTGTGATCATTTTTCTTAAGCTTTCTTATTAATTTATAAAGGCCATATATCTGGCGGCGCCCACCACCGCCAACATGACTACTAACATGCCAAGTTCTTTGTAATATCTTGTATTTAAAATCCGATAGTTCTAGCAGGATAAAAACCTCCCCGACTTCGGAGTTATTCATGATGAAATAGATTCTATTTGGGTTTTCTTTCTCTATCTCCGAATAATATTCAAGAGGGTCAAAGTTTGTTTGTTCTGGATTGTTATAGGGCGTTCCTTGACCGTGAATTAACCAGTTCTTACTTATTCCAAACGTATTACAGAAATGGGCAATAAACTCAAATGAAGGCTCCTCTTCCGCATTGAACACCCTCTCAAGCTCACCGATTTTATGTAGCTTCATTAGTTGAGCAAGCTTTGCAATCGTGAACGGAGAATACAAGTTTCCTTCATTCATTAGCTCTAGTGATTTTCTAAATCTAGAGGCGACTAACTCAACTTCAGTAGGCTTTTTGACATCAGGTTCAGCGTCTACGATTTTTTGATAGTCACTTTCAACTACAATTTCTTTTTTATTTGATTTAGATGACTTAATCGAAAGCCCTATCAGCGTCAAAATAGCTGTAATCGCAACAATAAATGGCTCAAACCCTGGCTCGAAAGCAAGCCATAATAGAGAAGCTATCAATACGATGGTGTTTAATACAATTGCGATATTCATCCTTGCTCCATACTGAGTGCTAACGCCCCCTTAAGCCGCACGCCTGCGTGTCGGCTTGAAGGATTTGTTGAACCAAGCCGCTAACGCGGCAAAAAAATACCGTTCATCCCAGCCACCCCAGCATTGCCAATACTTCCTGATATCCGTACCACTCCGGCGCGGCTTATATAAGGAAGCAACATGGAACGTTCTGAGCAAATCCGGTTTGACAAACTGTATCAAAAACACATCACCGCCCTGAAACTTCAGGGCAAAAGAAAATCAACCATTGATCTATACAGCAGGCCAATTCGGCGGCTGGCAACCTCCTTTGATCCTTGTCCTGACAGACTCAGCCCTGAGGATTTAAAAACCTGTTTTGCCGCCCTGGTGGAAAGCCATTCCTGGAGCACGGTCAAAACCGATCGTAATGGCCTGCAGTTTTTCTGGAAACATGTTCTGGGCAAACACTGGGACTTTGTTGAAATCATCAAACCACCGACCGTCAAGCGACTGCCTGTTATCCTGACGCCTGTAGAGATAGAACGACTGCTCAATACTGCACGGAAACTGCGCTATTACACCATTCTGTTGACACAGGAGAAGACTTCCTGTGGCTGGTACTGAAACATGTATTACCCAGGCGACTTCGACGATCGCGGGATTATGGATTTTTACACAGCAACGCAAAAAAACAATTATCACTGGTGCAACTGGTTTTAAATGTGATGGTGAAAGCAGTCGAACCGGTCATTCGCCCGAAATTCACATGCAGGCGTTGCGGTGAGTCTATGAAACACATTGCGTTCGGTTTCCTGAAACCGACCTGAGCTATTGCCACATACAAACACCGCCATTCACAAGCAAGGAGGAAATGTAAGCTCAGCCAGACAGATCCGTCATATCCAAGACTACCGTAATGCAGTGGTCTGGAGACACTCATCCTGAATAAATAGCGTTCAGAAAAAACGTTTTGATTCAAGGTCCGCCAGAAAAGTAAACTTCAATAGACCTTTCTTACCAGAATTCAACCCGGGCTTGTGCAACAACAGGATAAGATTGCGGCTGGGCGCAATCTATCCTTATTCGTTATGCTGCGCTCTCATCTGCGGGTTTGATCTAATTTTTCAGCCATCCATGTTTTTACTATTGCTTGACGAGTGACTCCAAGCCTGGCTGCTTCTTTATCAAGGGCATTGATCATCCATATTGGAAAGTCAATATTGACACGCTTTGTATCAAGATCAGGACGATGCCCCTTGTCCCACTGAACCACATCATCAATTAGCTCACTGCCTTCATCAAAGGCTTTGTCGAAATCTTCAGTTTTCATAGCAAGTAATCTCCTTTGTTCTCGAACGGCGAACTGAAATAATTCTGATGTTATCTCCTCGTAGTGTATAAACTGCTGTCCAGTGTTTACCTTTATACCTTGCAACCACGAGGAATCGCTCTTCTCCCTCAAGACTTGCAGGAAAGACGATTTTTGACTCATCCTCCCATAAGTTTTGAGCTTCATCGAAGTCAATACCATGTTTGTCAAAATTAGTCATACTTTTATTCGAATCATATTCAAACACTTAATTTTGACACCTATAAATGCAGCAATTAGGTGTCAATTATATGCCATTTTGATGATAGGTATAGCAGCATAACGCCGCCAGCTGGGGCCGGAGCACGCAGTGCGGAGGTCCCTCTGGCTGGCTTTGTTATGCATTGCTAGTCGTTGCTATGTAGATTTGAATTAAGGCCTCCCCAGCGAGAGGAGTCAGTAGGTATAGCTTCTACGGCTCCTGTTTGGCTATTTCGCCGAAATAAGAGTCCCGATTCTCCAGAAAGCTCACGTGCTGAGACGACGCTGCCATCAGGAGCTTTTACTTTAGTTCCAGCAGTAACATATAAGCCGGCTTCTACAATACACTCATCTCCAAGTGATATACCAATACCGGCATTGGCGCCAAGGAGGCTCCTTTCTCCAATCGAGTTGACTTGCTTTCCTCCTCCAGACAAGGTGCCCATGATTGATGCTCCGGCCCCAACATCTGAGTTTTTACCAACAATAACCCCTGGAGTTACTCGGCCTTCAATCATAGACTCGCCTAAAGTACCCGCATTAAAATTTACAAAACCCTCATGCATTACCGTAGTACCTGGTGATAGGTGAGCTCCCAGTCGGACTCTGTCAGCATCCGCTATTCGGACTCCTTGCGGGACTACATAATCAGTCATTCTTGGGAATTTATCTATTGAAGGAACGCCTAATTGATAGTCTTCATTTACAATCAGTTCCCGGAGTTCTTCAACTTTTGATGGAAACACTGGTCCAGCTGTTGTCCACGCGATATTGGGTAAAAGTCCAAATATACCTTCTAGGTTAATTTCATTTGGACGAACTTCGCATTCAGATAACAAATGTAATCTTAGATATGCGTCTTCTGTTGATAGAGGCGTTGAGGAATATGATTCGAGCTCCACTTCGACAAAGTCACTCCTAATAATTCCAACTTTCTGAGCTAGGCAACTTCTTTCAATCCGCCTATTGCTTTTTGGAAACCATGTATCGATGGTGTTTCCTGTCTCGCAATCTATATATCTATGACCGATTCGTTTCATTTTACGTCTCGTTGCTTAATGGATGCATAACGCCCAGCTTTTCGGAAAAACGGCTCCATCGTTTTTTCCGCAAAGCTGGGCGTTATGCGCTTACGCTTTACGATCGATTTGTCACTGATAGAAAAGTACCAGCAGTTATAAATACACCGCCAGTTAAACGATTGAAAAGCTTTGCGCGACCATTTTTGAAGATCCAGTTTGAAGATTTTGTACCTAGATAGCCGTATATAAGTAGCCAAGATAACTCAAGAACGATGAACGTCGATGCAAAAATGATGTACTGAAGCATGAGCGGCGCACTGGAATCGATGAACTGTGGAAATAGTGCACTGAAAAATAATATAGCCTTAGGGTTGCTTGCGCCCACAATGAAGCCACTTAAAAAGTGAGAAATGCATCCTGTTTGTGTGGTTGATGCATTTTGATGAGATTCAAATTTTTCTTGTTTGGACAGCAGAGCGTTTATACCAAGATAAATTAAATAAGCTGCACCAGTCCATTTGATAGAGTTGAATGCAAGTTCTGAGCTTGTAATTAAAACGCCTAACCCAGCAAATGATAGAGTCAAAATTCCCGTGATTGCGGTAAGACTACCAACTGCTGTGAAAAATGATTGTTTGATCCCGTTTGTTACACCTTTTGATAAGCAAAGCAGGGAGCTTGGCCCCGGTGATGCAGTAAGAATCAATACAGCAATAAGGTAGTAAACCCAAGTTTCTAAAGTCATGAGAGATTCCTTTCTTCAAGGTTTGGCTAAAAAGAGAATTTCTGAGATTTGCGCATAACGCCTGGTTCAGCCGCGCCGCCGACGGGTGGAGGGGCGCAGCCCCGGAACGAACTGGAACCATTCGTTACATTTGCGGTTGGCTACGAACCAAAAAGCTGGGCTACTGTTTTCATGGGCAGGAACATGCGAACCCTACCATTATGTTCACACAGAACTTCAAACCCATATTTTGCATAAAACTTCTCTGCGGCATCTGTTAAGCAGTCAACAATAATGGCGTATGCACGCATATGAGAGTTGATTTCCCATAGGTACTTTAAGGCATTTATGAGACAGATTTTGCCCAGCCCCTCACCATGAAATTCTCGATGAACCGCAAGCTGTGCGATCAAAAATACAGGAATAGGGTATCGTGGAAGTTTTTTTGCTAAAGCTTTAGGTAAGGTATCACGGCAGATAGAGCTTGGTGTGATGCTGTAAAATGCACAGATTGGTATTTTTTGATTTGGCAAAGGATTTGATGCAGGCAGAACCATTGTGCGACTGATACCAGCCTGCATATGTTTTGCAGCTTCAGTCTGGATGAACAAATTAAGTTCAGTTTCACCACAATCAAATGATGCTCTATCGTGGATACCTTTACCGAGTTCCACAAACTCCTTTGACCAGCTCACTTGACACCTTTCTCCTCGGTAAATGCTAAGGCATCTAGCAACGCTTTATTTGGAGCCTTTGCCTTTTCGCAGGCCTCTGTAAAGCGATCAAACACATCGTTTTCGACTGTAATGCTCTCATACTCAGAAATGACCTGAGTAGAGTCTTCATCCATGAGCCTGACAACGTATTCGGTCAAACTCTTCAGCCCTAGTAAGGCTGAAGCCTTTTCTGCTTTAGCCTTGATTTCCTCATCAAGCCTTAGGTCTAATCGTGCAGTAGCCATTTTCCACTCTCCATTTGTACAGATATCTTCCGTATAGGCAGAGTTTAGACCTGAGAGTTCCTATAAGCAAGATGTACGGATAAATAACGGATTATTTGAGCGAATGTAACGCTGACAGCAAGGGTGGCGAACACAGTGAGCCATCCCTTTGCCTGTATTTGTTAGCCCGGCAGCCCTGCCGCCTGGGACAATGTTGATTATTGCAGAGGAGCTTCAGTAAAACCTGCACCTGCTACACCGATTGAAGTGCATAAAAGTTACCGCTGGAAAACTTGCAGGCAACGCCAATGCTGATACAACTTTTAACTGGTTTAGTGCGCCGGACCAAATACTCATAAACACCGTGAACCCACGCTGACATGCCCAACAAGACACCGCAGATTTTTCATCGACTGACAGAGAATCTACAGACATGCATTACTGAGAATTACTCAGAACTGGAATTGACCAGACTGGTTGCTGGCGTAGATTTTGGTTCGTGACTCATCCATTGGAAAAATAGAAAAAACTTTCATACTGCTGCCGGCTAACGCCTGCGTGTGGGGCGCCGCCGCAAGCGGCGTCCCAGGCAGCTCGCTGCCGACACAATGCACTTGTTGAACCAAGCCGCTAACGCGGCAAAAAAATACCGTTCATCCCAGCCACCCCGGCATTGCCAATACTTCCTGATATCCGCACCACTCCGGCGCGGCTTATATAAGGAAGCAACATGGAACGTTCTGAGCAAATCCGGTTTGACAAACTGTATCAAAAACACATCACCACCCTGAAGCTTCAGGGCAAAAGAAAATCAACCATTGATCTATACAGCAGGCCGCTGCGGCGGCTGGCAACCTTCTTTGATCATTGTCCTGACAGACTCAGCCCTGAGGATTTAAAAACCTATTTTGCCGCCCTGGTGGAAAGCCATTCCTGGAGCACGGTCAAAACCGATCGTAATGGCCTGCAGTTTTTCTGGAAACATGTTCTGGGCAAACACTGGGACTTTGTTGAAATCATCAAACCACCGACCGTCAAGCGACTGCCCGTTATCCTGACGCCTGCAGAGGTAGAACGACTGCTTAATACTGCACGGAAACTACGCTATTACACCATTCTGTTGACACTTTACAGCATGGGCTTAAGGCTGGCCGAAGGCCTGAACCTGACCATTGCCGACATTGATTCCGAACTCATGAGAGTCCATTTGCGCAACTGCAAAGGCGGCAAGGATCGCTATGTTGATCTTCCCAGTCGAACACTTAAGGCCCTGCGCCGCTATTGGGCCACTCACCGAAACCCAAAGTTTCTTTTTCCTGAAGGCCAGAGCGCACAGCAACGGCACCGGGCGACTCAGCCCATGAGCCGTTCCTGCACCCAGAAAGCCATGAGACAGCTGGTTGAAGAATGCAGGATTAATAAAAAGGTCAGCCCTCACAGTTTACGACACAGCTTTGCCACGCACCTTCTTGAACAGGGTTTAAGTCTCAGGGCTATTCAGACGCTGCTCGGGCACATGTGCCCAAAAACCACCGCTATCTATACCCAGTTAACAGAAACCGCCCAACTTAATACCAGGAAAGTGATGAATCATCTGATCAATGAACTCAAGCTGAAAGGAGATGATCAATGAAGCTTTCCGATATAGCAGCGCAATACGGTGATCGGTTTCTGGAAAAATACAGTCAATGTCTTTTACCTGGCCATATCAAAGCACTGCAAGCGATACAGCACTGTCGAACGTCGGCAGCCGGTATGACCTTGCTGGAATGCAACAGCTGCCGGACACGGGATCAAAAGCCCATGTCCTGCGGGCATCGCCACTGCAACCGCTGCCAGAACACCGATACCAGCGAGTGGCTGCAGCGGCAAAGACAAAAACTACTGCCCGTTGAATACTTTATGGTGACCTTCACCTTGCCAGCGCAACTTCGAAACCTGGCGTGGCAACATCAACGACAGGTGTACGATTTACTGTTCAGAACGGCAGCTGACACCCTAAAAGAATTCGGCAGCAATTCCAAAAAACTGGATGCAGGCCTGGGAATGACCGGCGTCCTGCACACTCATAGCCGACGACTGGATTACCATCCCCATATACACTTTGTCGTGCCAGGTGGCGGCATCAATACCCGACGAAAAGAGTGGCGCAAACTCACAGGCAACTACCTGTTCAATGGCAAGAACCTGGCCATGGTCTTTCGAGCCAAACTCCTTCGCGCCCTGGACGAACAGGGACTACTATCTCCGAGCCTGAAAACAAGGCTGCCCAAAGAGTGGGTCGTCAATTGCAAACGGGTAGGCAAAGGATTACCAGCACTTGAATATCTATCCCGCTATCTGTACCGAGGCGTGATCAGTGACAACAATATCCTGGCCAGCAAACGAGGAAAGGTGACCTTTTCTTACCTCAACAGTGAAACCGGCAAAAAGGAGAAGCGAACCCTGCCAGGAGAAGACTTCCTGTGGCTGGTACTGAAACATGTATTACCCAGACGACTTCGACGATCGCGGGATTACGGATTTTTACACAGCAACGCAAAAAACAATTATCACTGGTGCAACTGGTTTTAAACGTGATGGTGAAAGCAGTCGAACCTGTCATTCGCCCGAAATTCACATGCAGGCATTGCGGTGAGTCTATGAAACACATTGCGTTCAGTTTCCTGAAACCGACCTGAGTATTGCCACAGCAACAAACACCGCCATTCACAAGCAAGGAGGAAATGTAAGCTCAGCCAGACAGATCCGTCATATCCAAGACTACCGTAATGCAGTGGTCTGGAGACACTCATCCTGAATAAATAGCGTTCAGAAAAAACGTTTTGATTCAAGGTCCGCCAGAAAAGTAAACTTCAATAGATCTTTCTTACCAGAATTCAACCCGGGCTTGTGCAACAACAGGATAGATTGCGGCTGGGCGCAATCTATCCTTATTCGTTATGCGCGGCATGGAGGGTTACGATACCCAGCGAAGTGCTGGATTGATATAATAAGTTCAACCGAGAGAAATTTTAGATTTGAGCTAGTGCTAGTAAGTTCTCTTTTATTATGATTTTTATTCATCATGATCTGGATACTTTATACCTGTGTACGCTGATGCAACTAATACTCCTGAAATCAATCCATATGGAACTGTGATCCACCCTATCAAAATTGTACTCCCAATATATAAAAACCAAAATTTTTGGATTTCAAAAGTATCACCTAGAAAAGAATTATAAAGAGTAAAGATGAACCATGTTGGCAAATGACTTAACAAGCCTACAATCGCTCCTGATTTACAACTACTTGAAACCACTTTATTTGCATCGATTGAAATCAGCTCATGACATATTAAACAAGATGATAAAAACGTACATATAGGAGCAATAAAGAAAATTGAATCAAAGTCATTTTGATTGATGGGAAAACTAACGGGAATTTTGTCCATAACATAGTGGGTAATCATGAATGAGCTTACACCCCAAAATAAAGATATAAATAATATATAATTTGTTTTTGCACTCATAAGCTACTCATGATTATTTTTTTACTAAGCGCATAACGCCTGCGTGTGGGGCGCCGCCGCAGGCGGCGTCCCAGCCAGCTTGCTGGCGACACCACGCACTTGTTATGCCTCGGTTAGTTGTGAACTTGATGCTCTTCCTACCCAAATTTTGTGCCCACTGTTTTCTGGCAAGATAGCAGACTCTACTAAGCCTTTAAGTAAAGCAACTCTTGTGTGTCCTTCAACCAAATGAAAATTAGAGCCAATGGTATAGACAGAGTTGCTAAATATGACGGGAGGTTCTACCCATGTGCTATTCTCTTTCCAGTGCTCTATTACTTGAGGACGAACATCAATGCAATTCCAGCCTTTAGAGACAAACTGTAGTGTTCTTTGTGAAACACCCTGAAACCAAGTAGAAAAACCCGGATAGAAACTACTGCCCGTTATTTCTGTAGCAGGAATTTCTTCTAAGCTCCATTCAATCACTGATAGATCTAAGTCCGCATACTGATCTTGAAAATCGATATTTCGACCATGATCTGAATAGACCTGTTTTAAAATAGTTAAAGGAGTATTCGGAAGCTTTTCTTGAAGAAAAGCAATATCAATACAGCGAGTATCTTTATTGTGAGGAACATCCATTAAATCATAGAATTTCACAGAACAACCTTAAGCTTATAACTTATACATTTAACTTTTGAGAATTATACCTTTTTATTTTGTTTTGCTCCCAGGTTTTGAAATTACGTAATGTGAAATAAGCCCACCACCCAGACCAGAACTTGCCATTAAGATTATTTGAAAGAATGTTTCAATTACATTTACATCTTCTCCGGCAGCTAATGACTCCATTAGAAAATTTAAAATGTAGTACTTACCCAAAACGGCAATAGCTGCACCAAAGTAAATTACCAAAGCCCCTTGCTCTAGGTGATTAAAGTTGAACTTAAAGATAAAAAACATCACAGTGATATAACCAATAAGCCAAAGCATTGTTATGGGCATTTTGGGAAATATCAAACACAAAGGGATGCTTAAAATTGTAAATAAAATCACTTTAGCTGGTGTACGAAGATCTTTATTATTCATGATATTCCTATAAATAAAACACGATCCTGGTTAAGAGGCATAACGCACGTGTCACGGGGAGGAGCGCAGCGACGATCCCGTGGACACACTTGTTAACCAGACACAGCCTTTAAAATGAACTGAAGCCTATTTTTAACAGTATCCAGTGGCATTTCCGTAACACTGTAACCAAATTTTAAATAGCAACTTACCATAACTTGATACGTATTTACAGCCTCACTAAATGTTTGCTTTCTTTCGCTGTCATTTTGATAAATTGATTCCCAAGGGGGGAACATAAACACTTCTTTTGAATGCCTAATCTCAGAACAACTTTTTTCTAATGCTTTTGGTATTTCCAACCCTTCCAACTGCCTATACCCATACACATCGACAATTGATCTATCCAGAAAGATTAAACTCTCAGTAGTTTTTGTTGCTTTTAGGGCTTCATTTTCCAATCTTTCCATTTCATCAGCAAACCGACACTTATCTCTCCAAGGTAAGCATTCTGAATTCTCTTTTTTTTCCTCTTGAATAACCTTCCTACCAACTTCTTCTTTTACATTGAATCCTTTCAATTTTAATTGTTCAAGTAAGCTTGTCTTTCCAGCTCCCGGGCCTCCTGAAAAAATTATATGATTCTTGAGATGCATAAGTTATATTCGTCTGGTTAACGCCCACATGTGGGGCGCCGTAGGCGTCCCAGCCAGCTTGCTGGCGACACCATGTGCTTGTTATAAGCCGGTTTTCCCGTAAACAACAGTATTTGATAATTTACCGGATGGAAGTCGGCGCTCGTTTATGAATGTTGCTTCGAGTTGATAGCCATTTCTCTCTGCAACAGAACGACTTTTTTTGTTACATTCAGCTGCTCTGATTTCTATGCGTTTTGCCCCAAGCTCTTTGAATGAATAGGTCTCAAGAACTTTTAGAGCTTCTGTGACAAAGCCTTTACCTGATTTTGAATTTCTCAGCCAATAGCCAATTTCGAAAAATGGTACATTTTTGTCTCTTATTATCAAGCCAATTGCACCAAGTAGGTCATCGCTGGATTTTTCAATGATAAAAAATCTTAGCTCACCATTAAATGATTCATAGTTTGTTATTGCATGTTTCATATTTTCTTCAGGGTGAGATAAGCCATTTTGAACCCATGGCAAATATACGCTTAGACTCTCTTCACTTTCATTTATAGCATCATGAACTTTAGATACTAACTCCATAGAAGGAGGGGATAACTTAATTCTATCAGTTTCCACGAATTTTCCTTGAGGCTTATAACAGCTATTAGAACTCAAGCGAGTGATATCAGATATTACACTCACACGCATTATACCCCCCCAAATCAGGGAAAATTAACTCACTAGAGATATATCCCGTTTTTTCAATCTGTCAAAAAGTCATTAATTATCAACAGACTATGAGTCTATTCTACCTACCGTCCAGAATAGGCCGCTAGTGAGTTATTTGCATTTTTGGTATTTTCTTCAATAATACTGTACAAAATAACAGTTGTTGAGTTTACCATGCCATCTCCTTTTATGACTGAAGTACGCAACACCCTCAGAGTGAGGCGCTATAGCTATAAAACTGAACAGTCGTATTGTTATTGGATCAAGTACTTCATTCGTTATCAAAACATGAAACATCCAAAGAATTTAGGGCCTGATCATGTCAGACAATTTTTGACTTATCTTGCCGTTCAGCGTCGGGTTGCTACTTCAACACAAAACCAGGCATTGAATGCTCTGAACTTTTTATACAAACAAGTTTTAGGCAGAACCCTGGGCGATGTCAGCAACCTGGTCAGAGCAAAGAAGCCCACAAGGATTCCTGTGGTGTTTGAAAGGCATGAAATAAATGCAATTTTCACAGTGATCAGCCGCTACTAAAAATCTAACATAATCTGTAATTATGTAGACTTATCTACGCCGTCGACATGGATGCACGACGAATCGTGTCTGACTCCACTCTTGCGTAGGGTTTAGGGTCGAGCTGTAACCTGTCTCGACCATAATTATCAAGGTTAAAACTCGCACTGTAATCCCTATCATGCAGAGTTTTACATTTTGGACACCGCCACTCACGATCAGACAGAGTAAGATTGTCATTTACGTAGTCGCAAGTATGAACCGCACACTTCTTCGAGCTGGGAAAGAACCGATCTGCAATCACAACCTGACATCCTCGCAGCTCTGCCTTGTATTCAACCAGTTCTCTCAGCTTACCGAAACCTGCGTCACTGATTGCTCTTGCCAGTTTGCGGTTTTTTACCATGCCTTTGACATTCAGATTTTCGAGGGTGATTATTTTGAATCTTGACGTCAGATAATCACTTACCTCATGTAGTACGGCTGTTCGCTGGTTACTTATCCGGTAATGCAGTTTGGCAACCGCTCGCTTGGCTTTCACATAGCGGTTGCTTCCCTTTGTTTTGCAGCTTAACGCCCTCTGTTTCCTGTTAAGGCGTTTCAGAGAGCCTTTCAGTTTCTGATTAGCAGCAAAGGTTTTGCCATTCGAACAAATAGCTAAATCTTTGATGCCAAAATCAACGCCTACAGACTCATTGCTTTGTGCTTTTGGGTCGTAATCCTGAGTGTCTACCAAAATAGAAGCGAAATACTTTCCGGCTCGCTTAGTGATCGTCACCTGACAGGGTGTTCCTGTGAACCTCAGTTTCTGGCGCATCTTGATGCGGGTTTTCAATTTCTCAATGCGAAGTGTTCTGCCATCAACATCGAACTTGGGTTTTTCTCTGAGAGAAAAACTGTCGTGTAGTCCTCGCTTCTTGAATCTTGGATAACCTGCTTTTTCTCCTTTCTTCACCCGACGGAAGAAGTGAGTAAAGGCGTCATGAAGATCGTCGATTGTATTCCTGGTGACACGTTGGCTGACTTCGGCATACCAGGGAAACTCAAGCCTGAGTTCTTGGTATTTTTCATTGGCAGCCTTCTTTGACCATTTAACGCCTTCTTGATTGAAATGGGCTAACAGTTGATTGAACGCATGACGACGAGAACCACAAGCCCTATCAAGATAATCGGCTTGTTGTTTTGTCGGTCTGAGTTCAATCTTGTGAGCTAACAACATCTCGCAAAGTCTCAAGCATTTTTTCGTATAACCTGAGTTCGCCAACCTTCTATAGAACAGTAGGCTTCCAGTAACTCTTGCTGCCTGTCTAAGTCTGGCTTTTGGTCGTGACTGGATACTCTGCAATAGCAAAGCGTAGGCGCAGCTTCGTTACTGTAGCCCATCAATTCAGACACGTCGTAGTAACAAGTTCCAACTTTGGTCTTTCTGGCAGGAAGCAGCTCACCTGTGCTTTCCGATTTTCGTAGTGTTATTGGGTCTGTACCATGTAAACGAGCTGCCTCACCTATCTTCACTAATCACTTATCCATGCTCGAGATTTTATAAGATAGTTTTAGATTATAATAGATTTCTGCGAACTGTTTTTAACCCTACACACAAGTTACCGGTTCAACTGATGTATGGCTCCGGGCTGCGGCTAATGGAGTGCCTTCGTCTGCGTATAAAGGATATTGACTTCAACCGTAAGGCTATTCTTGTTCGCAGTGGTAAAGGCAATAAAGACCGGGTAACTGTCTTGCCTGACCCACTTATTCCTGGGCTAAAAGCCCGAATAAGCGAGGTTCGTTTTCTCCATACTATGGATAAAGAAGCCGGTTTTGGTGAAGTATGGATGCCGGATTCTCTTGCAAAAAAATACCCATCTGAAGCAAAAAGCCTGCATTGGCAGTATTTATTTTGTTCTCACAAACGTTCAACTGACCCCAGAGATGGCCGCGAGCGACGCCATCATATTGATAACAGCACTTTGCAAAGAGCGGTAAAACGAGCCATTAAGCTATCCGGTATAGAAAAGAAAGGAAGCTGCCATACTTTCCGACATTCTTTTGCTACTCATTTGCTGGATGATGGTTACGATATTCGAACTGTTCAGGAGCTTCTTGGCCACAAAGACCTCAAGACAACCCAGATCTACACTCATGTGCTAAATCGTGGTGGTCATGCAGTAAAGAGCCCTCTGTGCAAAATATAACTGGCACGCTACCGCCCGGGGAGTTCCCCGAGACTGCTGAAGAGCGCTTATCCCTTTGGCTCAATAGCTTCCTGACTGCCTGAGTGAATAGATTCTATTGAGCGACATTGTGCCAGTATTCTCTATTGAAGGGTAGGTAGTAGTGCTTATTTATGGCTGTCTTATATTTTTCGTGATCCATTCATCACGGCTATACGTAGAAAAAGACATAACAACATATTGGCTGGCAGGCATGATAAGGAACGAAGTTACATGGGTTACCGGGGTGGCAACTGGTGCAGGCAGAGTCAATACATTATGGTTAAAGAAAGCAAGCGTTTATTAGTCCTTAACGCCGTGTTATTTCAGCTGGTTTGGTTTATTGCTGTGCAAGGTAACAACCTGTATGCGCTCTTGGCATTACTCTTCTTGCTTTTTGTGCACTTCACGCTAATGAAACCCGATGCACAAGAGTTACGATTGATCTTTTTCGTGCCAGCCGTTGGTATCTTCGCTGACACTTTAATTATGAATGCAGGATGGATTGCATATCAGCGTACTGATCATTTTCTTATTCCAATCTGGCTATGCGTTTTGTGGGTTGCGTTCGCAACTACTCTTAAACATTCGATGAGTTGGGTATTTAAGACCTTCTGGTTACCTCCATTGGTGGGCTTACTGGTTGTGCCATTCAGTTATTGGGCAGGCATTAAATTATCAGGGGCTCAGCTTTTGATCCCCATGGAGAGGCTATTGCTGCTGGAAGGCCTGATCTGGGCTGTTTTATTGACTCTGATTGGCTATACAAAAAGAAAACAGGAACAATCCTTATGCTAGCGTCTTTAACCCCAAAATCGATCATGATGTTCAGCCCGGCTCTACTACTCTCTCCGCTCACTCAAGCAGATCATCCGGCAATTATCGGGTATGCATATCATTTGGGAACACAACAACTGGCATACACTGAAGAGCACAGATTCCCGGACTCCCTGTCTCATCATGTTGTTTATAAAGAGACTGACGGAAGTATTTTCGCCAACAAAACCATCGACTACAGCGATAGCTTTATTGCCCCTGATATCATCCAGACAAATCAGCGTAATGGAGAACTGATCAAAACCGAGTTCGTGGACGGTGCAGTCAAAGTTTCTTACAGAGCAAGCTTCGGTGCAGACACTCAACTATCAGACATCACCTTATCACCTGACCTGGTAATCGATGCCGGCTTCGATCATTACATTCGTTTAAACTGGGACGAACTTTTAGCAGAAAAAGAAACAGTGATTCAATACCTGATACCAAGCCACCAACGGGAAATCGATCTCCGCATAAAAACAGTTGAATGCAAGAAAGACCTGAAAGAGACTCATATTTGCTTCAATATTGCCCCAGACAGCTGGTTATACCGCATGCTCTCGTCGTCACTTACACTCAGCTATGACAAGCAAAGTCAAAAGCTGATGATTTTCTCTGGCCGCTCTAATATCAGCGGTAAGAATGGTGATTATCAGGACGTCACTATTCGCTATCAATTCCATACACCTATTAAAAACCAAGAGATTAGTTATGTTGCGAATTAGCGCCCTACTGATGGTTCTGTTTTTATTTGGCTGCAGCTCCGTCGATATCAGTCAATATCAAGATAACCAACCCACTCTCTCATTACCGGAGTTTTTCAATGGTCCTCTGACAGCCCATGGGATTCTGAAGAATCGAAGCGGCGAGGTAATACGCTACTTTAACGCCACCATGACAGGGAGCTGGGACGAAGAGGGGATTGGCACTCTGGATGAGGATTTTATTTTTGACGACGGTGAAAAACAAAAACGTATCTGGACATTCACTCCGGATGGCAAAGGCAGCTACCTGGCCAGTGCAGGAGATGTTAAAGAAGCCGTGCCTGTGAAAACATCTGGCAATGCCTTATTTATGGCGTATGTACTGAACATCCTCTACAAGGGTAAACCTCTCGAAGTGTCAATAGACGACAAAATGTACCTGGTCAGCGATAAAGTCATCATCAATGAATCCATCATGACCAAGTTCGGTATCGACTTGGGCTATATTACTCTGACGATCATCAAAGACGGGAATGATACCGGCAGCTGAAGATAGTTTCCGTTTGGGCATTCGGTCTATGCAGTAGTTTCATCTGCTTTATTATCTATTCGCGAAAGATATTCAAAGCTGGTGTGGGGCTTCTGTACTGATAGGAGTACTCTGTAATGCACTAATGAGTTTATCCTGAAAGATTGAACTCACAGAGAACTCAGGGCTCCTTTGACCAGCAGCTTTACAATCACTGCATTCAGCGTAACCAATGGATTGACACCAAAAGAAATGCCAAGGTTTGGCTGGTTATCCCGCGTAACAAAACCAACATCGGAGACCAGCTCACGAGGTTCAAATATGAAGAAATCAAAGATATTGGTCGTTTCAGGACAGTCTGGATAAGTCAACTTCGGTATAACGTTCTGTTTTATATCGTTAACGAATCTGGCGTCATGACCACACCAGTAGATAAGCTCTCTAACAGCCTGTGACAGCAACCCATTCTCATCCATGGACTGCCCTATGGACTCTTCTGTGAATTGAGGAAACGCCTTGTGAAACAGGGTAGCCAGAATTGCCTTTATTTTATGCTCATGATTGACTGTGGACTCCCTATTGCCAGAGTCGAACTGTTTTTGAAAACAGAGAGCATATTGCAATACCAGCCCCTGGGCATTTTTTGCCAGTTCTGAAAAGGCCACCTTGGCCCGATCCTCTGACTTTTCAAAATCAAGAAATTTCTGACACCTGCTGGAGAAAAAATAATCTTCACCCAGCTCATTCATACTTTTCGTATCTCCGGAATCCCGCATGCCAATGGGACCTACATTGGGATGTTCTGAGGCTTTTTTCCACTGGAGCATCCTCCCCTCGCTAGAAGCATCCACATAAGACGAAAGCACATGGTGCTTCCGGTTCGTCACAGAATCATGGTCAGCCGCCATTAACTCTGGGGCATATAATCCGCAACTGAATAAAACACCGCAATCATGGGCATACTTATAGAGTCCCTCGAAAATCTGATCCGCCTTTGTTACTGGATCAAGAACGTAAGGGTATAAATGATAAGGCGCATCTTTGGTTGATTTCAGATGCAGAGAATAACCTGTCTTGCCATCAATGTAGCGACACTTTTCCTCCAGTTTGGTCTTTATGGTGGGAGGTATTAATCTCGTCAGGTCAGTCTGCACATTTTCCCAGCAATAACTGCCGACTACTTCAGGTATCGAACTTTTCAAGCCATGCTGGCTGGCTATGGTTGCCATCAGGCTGGTTTTATTACCCTCTTTAGCCAGTTCTTCAGGCTTTTCCGTATCACTGAGAAATTTCAAATAATCCCAGCCGCCATCCGTTCGCTGAATGACCAGCGTTCGCCCGCACACCTCGATAGATTTGCCCATCAATGATGCTGTCGGGGGAGGGGCAGTCCACTGCTGCGGATTGTCCAGTTTTTGCCAATCATTATCAAACTGATTTCCCTGTGGTTGATAATCTTTATCAAGTGATAACAGTAACTGCCAAATGTTAGGACTTCCCACAATATTGAGGGGATAAGCAGTTCTGCAAAACAAGGCTTCCCGCTGTTTTGCACAATCAGGATTGTTTAACCAGGTATTTAGCACATGGATTCGATGGCCTGGAGGAGCAAGCCGCAGAAATGATTCAATGATGTCAAAATGTAAGTTAGTGACGCCAGTGGTGTACGTTACAAGTTGAGAATATGCATATGATCCTGGTGGTGTTGCCGATGCCTCATTGCCCGGGTCCGGCCACAGGTCCGGACGGTAACTTTTCAGCCTGGTTGTAAACGTTGCCTCAACCTCACGGTAGCGCGATTCCGATCGAACCCATGACAGGCCATCCAGCAAAAGCCAGTCCATGAATTTCCTGAAATCATCAGGATGGGTGAGGCCATTGCAGCATTTGACCTGACTGATAAGGGTGTTCCATGTCTCACTATACTGGACATCTTCCTGTAAAAGACCTGCACTGTTTGCCAAAATAGTATCATTAATTCCCTTAAAAATTTTTGCTGCCCACAAGCTTATATCTCTCAGATCCAAATATTTCCCATGATACGCCCATAACCCATTTTCCGATCCATAACTCCCCTTATGGCAAATGGACATCTGTTCCATGACAAGATGGATAAATGGCAGCTCATCCTTCTCTGAATACAGGTGTTCCTCGTGCATCTGCATTCCAAATTGGTCGGGCAAGGTCCATAAAAACGGAGCTATTCGATTGACTGTATTGACAAACAATCGTTCATTGGTCAAACCAGCCTCTTTGGCCATAAGAAAAGGAGATTTATTAAGATTAACCGATGCGTCTTTAAACGCCTGTCTGGAGATGGTAACACCCATTTCAGTCAATAATTCGGAGCATTGGTGAAGTCCTCCCAATACAGCAATCATTGCAATCAGCTTCTGTTCTTCCTGACAAAATGAAACAATAAGTTTGCGGGCTTCTTTTTGTGATTGTTGTGCAATAGCTTCAATAACAAACACCATTATTATGTTTTTTTTGTATCTGTGAATCTCTCTTCTATTAGTAAATCGGTGGTATCGAAATTGATGCTCATTCAAGTCTCTGATTATGTTTCTGCTATTGCATCCACGGCGGAGGTAATTAAAGAAAATCATTAACCTGGCCAATGAAACCTTTGGTATTGATTGTGCAATTACTTCCTGAAATAACATACCATCAATGGATCGGGAATTTAGAATCTCCTCGGAAAGAAGTTCAAAGCGAGAGTCCGGATCAGAAAAAACACCCTTGACAAATAACAGGTCCGGGCAATGATCTTCGCAGTTATCGACCAGCTTTCTCATCGTATCAAAAGGGAGGTATACGGTAGTTTCAAGGTCAAAATCAAGACCGCTGGATAGAGGATTGATGGGGAACCCTTGCTCAATAATATAGGTAAGTACTTTCAGATTGTTTTTTTCGACCCCGGCCCAAATAGCAATATCCCGTGCTATTTTTTGAACATCAACCGCTATTTTTTTCCTTGATTCGATACCGCTTGTAATTTCCGATTTATACCTGCTAACGATGTAAGTATCATTATCAAAATATTCTTTAACCTCTCTTTTCAGCTCATTAACTTTATCCATTAGACTGATATTGACATGTAATTTATCAAATTGTTGGAAAAGTTTCTCAAATTCTTCTTTTATACATTCTTCTTTATCATGTTCTGAAGTCAGTAATTCCAGCAACTTTGTTTGCTCTGGCTGACCATGACCAGAGCTGGGGGCTACTTTCTGGTTGCCTTCGGCCCCAACTTCTATATCGATATTTTTCGGACTGTAAAGTGTGGAATGACTGACACTGTAGTCGGTAAGATCAGGTGAGTTGTCAACACGTTGAAATCGGGGCCCAGATACTCCGGTGTTGCCAGATACAACATTGGCAGGATTGAGGTATATCTCTTTGCCTTCAGTGGATCTTACTGTCAGCGATTTATAGTTCCCTGTTCCTTCACTATCACTGACCTCAGAAATTAAGCCAGATCCGGTCATGGTATTGGTATTTTTACCTGTTACATCCATATATGCGCACCCTTATCAAAATGTTCTTTTTACCTTTTGACAATGAGAACGAAAAAAAATTCCAATTCCCGGGCCACAACGGACAATTGCGGTAAATCCAGTGATGAGTTTATCCTGAAAAGATTAAACTCACAGAGAGGTCAGAGCGCCCCTGGCCAGTAGCTTTACAAGCACTGCATTCAACGTAACCAATGGATTGACACCGAAAGAAACGCCAAGGTTTGGCTGGTTATCCCGTGTAACAAAACCAACGCCGGGGACCAGCTCACGAGGTTCCAATGTGCAATAATCAAAGATATTGGTCGTTTCTGGACAGTCTGGGTAGGTCATCTTCGGTATAACATTCTGTTTAATATCGTTAACGAATCTGGCGTCATGACTACACCAGTAGACAATCTCTCTAACAGCCTGTGACAGCAGCCCATCTTCGTCCATGGCCTGAACCGCGCGCTCTTCTGTGAATCGGGGAAACGCCTTGTGAAACAGAGTAGCCAGAATGGCCTTTATTTTATGCTCATGATTGACTGTGGATTCCCTATTGCCAGAGTCGAACTGTTTTTGAAAACAGAGAGCATATTGCAATACCAGCCCCTGGGCATTTTTTGCCAGTTCAGAAAAGGCTACCTTGGCTCGATCCTCTGATTTTTCAAAATCAAGAAATTTCTGACATCTGCCGGAAAAAAAATAATCTTCACCCAGCTCATACATACTTTTCGTATCACCGGAGTCCCGCATGCCTACGGGACCCACATTGGGATGTTCTGAGGCTTTTTTCCACTGAAGCATCCTCCCCTCGCTAGAGGCATTCACATAAGACGAAAGCACATGGTGCTTTCGGTTCGTCACAGAATCATGATCAGCCGCCATTACCGCAGGAGCATATAATCCGCAACTGAATAAAACACCGCAATCATGGGCATACTTACAGAGTCCCTCGAAAATCTGATCCGCCTTTGTTACTGGATCAAGTAAATAAGGGTATAAATGATAAGGCGCATCTTTGGTTGATTTCAGATGAAGACAATAACCTGTCTTGCCATCAATGTAGCAACACTTTTCCTCCAGTTTTGCCTTTATGGTGGGAGATATTAATGTCTTCAGATCAGTCTGCACATTTTCCCAGCGATATCTGCCGACCACTTCAGGAATTGAGCTTTTCAAGCCATGCTGGCTGGCTATGGTTGCCATCAGGCTGATTTTATTACCCTCTTTTGCCAGTTCTTCCGGTTTTTCTGTATCGCTGAGAAATTTCAGATAATCCCAGCCACCGTCCGTTCTCTGAATGACCAGCGTTCGCCCGCACACCTCGATAGATTGACCCATCAATGATGCTGTCGGGGGAGGGTCTGACCACTGCTGCGGATTGTCCAGTTTTTGCCAATCATTATCAAACTGATTTTCCTGTGGCTGATAATCCTTATCCAGTGATAACAACACCTGCCAAATGTTAGGACTTCCCATAGTATTGAGGGGATGAACAGATCTGCAAAACAGGGTTTCCCGCTGCTTTGCGCAATCAGGATTGTTTAACCAGTTATTTAGCACATAAATTCGATGGCCTGGAGGGGCAAGCCGTAGAAATGATTCAATGAAGTTAAAATGTAAGTTAGTGACACGATTGCTATATGTTTCAAGTTGATCACATAATGTCGGTGATGTTGTCGAATCCTCACTACCCGGGTCCGGCCACAAGTCCGGCCGGTAACTTTTCAGTCTGGTTGTAAAAGCTGCCTCTTTCTCACGGTATTTCGATTCCCCTCGTACCCATGACAGACCATCCATCAAAAGCCATTCCACGAATTTCTTGAAATCATCGGAACGGGCCAGCCCATTGCAGCATTTAACCTGGCTGATCAGGATGTTCCATGTCTCACTATAGCGGGCATCTTCCTGTAAAAGACCTGCACTGTTTGTCAAAGTAGCATCACTCATTCCCTTAAAAATTTTTGCTGCCCACAGGCTAACATCTCCCGGAACCAATGTTGCTCCATGCTTCGGCGCTAAACCATTTTTCGATTCATAACTCCCCTCCTGACAAATCGACAATTGATCCATGACAAGATGAATAAACGACAGCGATTTTTTATCTAAAAGCCAGTGTTCCTGGTGCAGATATAGCCCGAATTTATTGGGCAAGGACCATAAAAACGGAGCTATTCGATTCACTGTATTGGCAAACAGTCGTTCATTCGTCAGACCCGCCTCTTTAGCCATAAGAAAAGGAGAATTTTCAAGATTAACCGAGGCTTTTTTAAACGCCTGCCTGGAGACGGTAATACCCATTTCAGTCAATAGTTCGGAGCATTGGTGCAGTCCTCCCAAAAGTGCAATCATTGCAATCATCTGCTGCTCATCCTGATAAAATGATCCAATAAGATTACAGACTTCTTCCTGTGCTTCTTTTTGTGATTGTTGAGCCATAGCTTCCAAAACAAATACCATTATTATGCTTTTACTGTATCTTTCCATCCTGTGACGATTGGCAATGCGGTGATTTTCGAAGCTATGCCTATTAAGGTCTTTAATCATGTCTCTGGCATTACATTTACGACGAAGGTAGTTAAAAAAAATCATTAACCTTCTAAATGAAACTGTTGGTATTGATTGTGCGATTGCCTGCTGAAATAATTCATCTTTAATGTATCTGGAAGTTAAAATCTCCTCGGAAAGAACGTCAAAGCGAGGATCAGCATCAGCAAAAATACCCTTGACAAATAACAGGTCCGGAAAGTCTGGTTTGCAGTTATCTACCAGCTTTCTCATCGTGTCAAAAGGAAGGTATACAGTAGACTCAGAATCAAGATCAATACGGCCAGCTTTCCTTTCGATAGGAACCCCTTGTTCAATAATATAGGTGAGCACTTTCAGATTGTCTTTTTCAACCCCCGCCCAAATAGCGATATCCCGTACTATTTTTTTAATATTATCCGCTATTTTTTTTCTTGATTGAGCACCATTTATACTTTCAAATTCTTTCCCTGTGTAGCTGTAAGTACCCGTATCAATGTATTCCTTAATCTCTTTTTTCAGCTCATTGACTTTATCCATTAAACTGATACCGACATGTAATTTATCAATTTGTTGGACAAGTTTCTCTAATTCTTCTTTTACACATTGTTCTCTAACATTTTCTGAAGTAAGTAATTCCAGCAACTTTTTTTGCTCTACCTGACCGTGGCCAGAACTGGGGGCTACTTTCTGGTTGCCTTCTGCCCCACCTTCTATACCGATGGTTTTCGGACTGTAAAGTCTGGAATGGCTGACATTGCAGTCGGTAAGAGTAAACGAACTGTCTAGCCGTTGAAATCGGGTTCCAGATACTCCGATGTTGCCAGATACAACATTGGCAGGATTGAAGAGTCTCTCCTTGCCTTCGGTGGATCTTACCGACAGCGATTTATAATTCCCTATTCCTTCACTATCACTGGCTTTGGAAATTAGGCCAGATCCGGTCATGGTATTGGTATTTTTGCCTGTTACATCCATATATGCGCACCCTTATCAAAATGTCCTTTTTACCTTTTGACAATGAGAACGAAAAAAAATTCCAATTCCCGAGCCGCAACCGACAATTGCGATATAACCCCTGCTTGAGTCTTCCATCTGTCAAATACTTTTCCATTTCATTATCTGTTCAAGAAAAGCATTCAAAGCTAGTATGGGTCCACTAATCTGAGGACTTAGAACATGAGCGAACAAGACAAATACGCCCCTCCGGCGGTCTGGACCTGGGACGATGAATCCGGCGGACAGTTTGCCAATATCAATCGCCCGGTATCAGGTAAAACACACGATAAAAAACTGCCCAAGGGAGAGCATCCTTTCCAGCTGTACTCACTAGCCACTCCCAACGGAGTAAAAGTCACTATCATGTTCGAAGAGTTGTTAGAGAAAGGCATTGATAACGCCGAATATGATGCTTATCCAATCAAGATCATGGAAGGAGAGCAATTCGGTAGCGGGTTTGTCGATATC
This sequence comes from Endozoicomonas sp. 8E, assembly GCF_032883915.1. Classification (NCBI taxonomy): domain Bacteria; kingdom Pseudomonadati; phylum Pseudomonadota; class Gammaproteobacteria; order Oceanospirillales; family Endozoicomonadaceae; genus Endozoicomonas; species Endozoicomonas sp. 8E. The sequence goes on from NZ_CP120717.1 coordinate 4,596,774, forward strand.
AACCCCAATTCGAAGATTCCGGCATTGATCGATAACAGTGGCGAGAAACCGGTTCGTATTTTTGAATCCGGTGCCATTCTGGTTCACCTGGCAGAAAAGTTTGGCGAATTTTTGCCGCAAAAAGAGGGCCGTGCAGAAGTCATGTCCTGGCTATTCTGGCAGATGGGCAGTGCACCTTTTTTAGGTGGAGGCTTTGGCCATTTTTATGCCTATGCACCCGAGAAATTTGAATACCCGATTAATCGTTACACCATGGAAGTAAAACGCCAGCTGGACGTACTGGATAAACAACTAGCGAAAAACAATTATATCGCAGGCAATGAATACTCCATCGCCGATATCGCTATCTGGCCCTGGTACGGTACTTTGGTCTTGGGTCATCTATACAACGCGGCAGAGTTTTTGAGTGTGGACTCTTATAAAAATGTTAAACGCTGGGCAGAACAGATGGCTTCACGACCCGCAGTTGAACGCGGCAAGATGGTCAACAGAACCTGGGGAGAACCCGAGGAACAGTTGCCTGAACGACATGATAAGACTGACTTCAAATAATTGAGAGCTGTCTGGTAATTAATAAATTCAGCAAGTTGAGGACGATCTTATATTTTTCACTCTCTCAGTCCCAAATACACTCTCAGACAGGAGCGTGGATACGGGCCAAAACATAGAGAAGATATGAAGGTTAAGGTGCAGTCAAAGATTCTGCTTCAGGTGGATATGACCAGTGGCATGACAAAGTCAGTCCTGCGCACGACAGACCTACACTGAGTCGTTCTGAAGTGGGAGCTAAAGCAGAATCTATGCTGCATGATAATCCACCTGTAAGGTAGTGGCTACAAACTTTTGTATAACTAGCCCATTTTCAAGACACCTTTTTTGTCCAATGTGACAAATGATTTTATGATCGCTTCATTTTCTAAAAGAATGGCTTCTACAACAGCCAGTTTTGCATTTCCTGTTGTCAGATAAACCAATTTTGGTGGATGGCCGTACTGAATTGCATAGCGAAGAAAATCTTTGTCTTTGCTGACAATGGTTAACTGTTGTTTTTTTGCATAACACCAGATTTCAATATCAGGTGAGTTATCCGGCTTTGAATGCAAAACATGCAAGCTTCCGGGGTATGTATTATTGATTCTGACAACAAGTTTTGGTGAAAGGTTTTCATCCAACAATAACATCAGGCGGCACCAGATAGCTGATTGGCTGCATAGAGCAATGCAGCCTTAATATGCTCAGCCAGAAGATTAGGGTGTTCATCAAGTATTTCTGCTTGCGTCATACCACTTGCCAGCATTTCCAGTATGTCCGTAACCGTTATTCGGGTCTCTTTTATACAAGGTTTTCCAAAACGTTTTGCCTGATCAACTTCAATATGCTTTAAATAACCTTCTTTATTCATAATTCTCTCCCGAATAAGCCCGTAAACATTCTACAACGGGCCAGTAGCGTGTATTTCCTCTATATACTTAAAACACAATGCTACACAGCCTCACCATTCTAGCAGTAACTTCCAGGGAATTAATTTTCTTGGCGAATATCAGGTGGCGAATATCAGGCACCCAGTTTTTTAGCTTGTTCCCATGGTATGGAGGCTACCACAAAATCCTGGTTTCCTCGCTTTCAGGCCCTTTGGGTTCAGACCAGGAAACCAGTACTTTGTCTTGAGTTTCGGGGTCCGCTTATCGGGATGCATACACTCCAATCCGTAGCATGGGAGCAAGCCTGTAACATATTTTCCACCTCAACCAAACAACCTCAGCTCAAAATATGTTATAAACCTTCACTATGAACACCATCAACATCCAATACTACAAATCACCCGTTGGCGAGCTGATGCTGGGCACCTATGACCAGCAGCTCTGCCTGTGTGACTGGCGCTATCGAAAGAAAAGATTGCAAGTTGACGCGCGTGTCAGAAATGGGCTCAAAGCAGAGTATGTCGAGCAAGACAACGAAGTTATGGCCCTCACCCGACAGCAGTTGGAAGCGTATTTTCGTAAAGAGCGGAATAGCTTTTCAGTACCCCTGCTTCTGGTTGGCACTGCCTTTCAAAAGCAGGTTTGGCAGGCTCTTATGGATATTCCCTATGGAGAGACCACCACCTATGCCGGACTGGCAGAGTCCATGGGAGACAGAAACGCCCTGAGAGCCGTAGCCAATGCCAATGGTGCAAACGGCATTTCAATACTGATTCCCTGCCACCGAGTTATTGCCAGCAACGGTGAACTTCAGGGTTATGCCGGTGGTAAACCGGCTAAAGAAAAGCTACTTAATCTGGAAGGTGGCTTACCTGCTCAACAGGGTTCGCTGTTTGATTAACATACCCTCCCCCTCCGACTCACCATAAAAATATGATCAATATAAAAACACCCAGAACTCAATTAACCCTGCTTGATTCCGAACACGCCGGACTGCTTCTGGAGTACAGACTGACTAACCGGGATCACCTTACCCCCTGGGAACCTGTGCGAAGCAGAGGTTTTTATACACTGGAACAGTGTGAGCACCAGCTCACTGAACAGTACAAAAGCTTCGAGGAAGGTTCAGGTTTCCAGCTCACAGCAATGACACCTGACCGAAAAGAAATCATTGGCCTGTGTAATTTTAACAATGTCGTCCATGGTGCATTTCAAGCCTGTCACCTGGGCTACTCTATTTCGAAAAAATACCAGGGTCAGGGATTAATGTTCGAGATTGTTTCTGCGGGCATGGACTATATCTTTCAGGAAGCAAAGCTTCATCGCATCATGGCCAACTATATTCCTGACAACCATCGAAGTGCTGCATTACTCGAAAAGCTGGGCTTTGAAGTAGAAGGCAGAGCCCGGTCTTACCTCAAGATTGCCGGAAAGTGGCAGGATCATATTCTGACATCCAGAATCAACCCTGCGGATCATTAACAGCCTTACTTTTTATGGGTGCCTTTATGCCATAGCTGCCCAACAAGATAGAAACTGATAAACTCCGCAGCCTGTTACAGGAGTTTTTATGTCAGGCACATCTCAAAAGAAGCAGGCTCAACCCGCACCCGTTTGGCGGCGACTGGCTGCCATGATCTACGACAGTTTTCTGGTTTTGGCCATTATGTTTCTGGTGGGTTTTATCAACCTGGGTATTCAGATGAAGGTGCATGGAGCTGAAGAACTCAAGGCCATGACAGAGAGCGGGCAATCCATTGGCGGACCTTTCTTTTATGCTGCGCTTTTTCTGAGCATTTTCAGCTTCTTCGCCTTTTTCTGGTCTCGTCGAGGCCAGACACTGGGCATGCAGGCCTGGAATATTCAGATTTTGGATCGGCAAGGGGGTTATATTTCTATCGGCCAATGTCTGATTCGCACACTGACCGCTATTCCTGCCCTGTTACTTTGCGGACTGGGAGTCTTCTGGTGTCTCTGGGATCGGGAACGTCTGAGCTGGCAAGATCGGTTATCGCGGTCCAGAACGCTTTATATTCCTAAACAAAAGTCCTGACCGGATAAATAACAGGCAGTCAGCCTATGTCAGCTAAATGACTGCCTTGGTATCTGGCTTCAACACCATTCCTACCCTTTCAAAATAGCCAGCCATCTTCCGAAATAAGACTGCGCTCTGTCATCAGGCAGCCCGGTATAGCAACAATGATCCTATACCAATACAGATTAGAACCGGCAGCAGAACAGAGAAGACTGGCGGAAAACCAAACACCAGGCTGGAAGGCCCCAGCAGGTTCTGCACAATCATAAATACCACCCCGGTAATCACACCCGAAAAGATTCTCAACCCCATACTGACCGAGCGCAGAGGACCAAAGACAAAGGAGATCCCCACCAGTACCAGGGAGAAAATAGACAAGGGTTGCAGTGCTTTTGTCCAGAACGCCAGCGCATATTCCCCCGTATCCAGCCCCTGCTCTTCCAGATAACGGGTGTAAGTATTCAGGCCTGATATAGACAGGCCATCGGGCTTAACCACCACCACTTTCAATAGCGTTGTTGTCAGGTTGGTATCCCAGGGCTCTGTATTCACTTTTTCTGAAACGACTTTATCGCCTTCCATACGACTAAGAGTGACATCTTCAAGTAGCCAGTGATCCTGTTGATAGATCGCCCTTCTGGCAAACGAACTCTCCTTGAGCTTCATATCATCATCAAAGACGTACCGACTCACACCATAGAGCACACCATTAGGCTCAACGGCATTAAAATACATAAATTCATTGCCTTCACGGTGCCAGACCCCTTCTCCGGAATACTCGCCATTGTAGGATCGGGCGATATTCTTCCGGCTTTCGGCAATCTGCTCTGTGGCAGGCGCCACATATTCTCCCAATACGATGCCTATGAAAATCAGCACCAGGGCCGGCTTCATCACAGACCAGACCATCCGCCACAGCGAAACACCTGCGGCTCTCATGACCACCAGCTCGCTGTTTGAGGCCATACTGCCAAGGCCGGCAAGACATCCAATCAAGGCTGACACCGGGATGAACTCATAAATCTTCTTGGGGATGAGAAGCAAAATATAGACGACTGCATCCGCCATCTGATAATTGCCACGAATATTATCCAGCTCACCCAGAAACGCGAACATGGATTCCAGCGCCACCAGAATCAAAAGCACCACGACCATGGAAGCCAATACGTTCCATGCGATGTAACGGTCCAGTTTACGCATGAGCAACTTTCCTTTTGGCAATCATGACCCGCAAAGGCTCCTGAAAATAAACGACCAATGCAAGCAGCAGATAAACCCCATGCACCGACCAGACACCGACCTGTGGAGAAAGGCGACCATCATCAACCATTCCCCGGGTTGAAATCAGTAACGCCAGATAAAGTAAATAGAGTAATACACCGGGCAAGAGTTTGACGAAGCGCCCCTGTCTGGGGTTTACTTTTGAGAGCGGTACAGCCAGCAACACAATAATTGGGATCAATAATGGCAGTGAGATACGCCACTGCAACTCCGCTATATAGGTGAGATTATCAGAGCCTAACAATGCAGAAGTCGGCAACGCCTGCTCTTTACTGATCTCATCAGCGACTGCATTCTCTTCCATTCGGACGCCATAGGTTCCATACTGGGTCACCCTGACTTTTTTGCCGCCGGGTGTCAGATCGTAGCGATAACCATCACTCAGGATCAGATAGCGCTGACCGGCCTCCTCTGTGGTAGATATACGACCACGCTCTGCCAGCACCAGAGACATCTCTGAGCTACCCCGCCCGGATGACTGGTGAGCAATAAACACCTTCTCCATCTGTTGATTGTCATCCGTCAGCGATTCGGTGTAAGTAACCCGGTTTGCCCCCTCAAACTTTTGAAAACGACCCGGTACCAAGGTATCGAACTCAGTCATGGAATCCTGCTGATGAAGAATGGTTTCTACTTTCTTTATCCCCCAGGGGGCGACCAGAATACTCAGAAGAGCTACCAATAGCATAACGCCCAGCGCCGGAATCATGGTCATGCGCAGCAGCTGACCCTGACTGACACCACAGGCCCCCATAACCGTCATTTCATTCTCTACATAGAGCCTGCCATAAGCCATGATAATGCCCAGAAACAGCCCCAGGGGAATAATCATTACCAGGAATTCGGGCATTCTGTAACCCATAATGGCAAAAAGGATATCGGCGTTCAGCGTGCCATTAGCGGCCTGCGCAAGATAGTTCACAAAACGGCCACTCATGATAATCAGGAGCACAACGCCGGTCACAGCAAATGTGACCTTGAGCATTTCTTTGGCCAGATATCGAAAAAGGATCGAAGGCATGATCTTGAGTTACTGTTTCCGATAGTTCATAAAAGTAAAACTCACTTACCCGACAGGTCCGGTAAGTGTGACGCTTCAGGATAGAGAGTAATCCTGGCCATTTGTCGACCATCAAAACATGATTTTTCTGCCCGAAAAATCAGTTGTCGACACATTGAGACAATAAACGGACTAAAATCTATCTCTGAAAGCCTTGCGGGAATTCACTTCTCGTGCAAGCTCTGTTCAAATACCCGATCTGACAATTATCCAACAAACCTCTTCGAGTTTATAGCCCGGATGAAAGAAGTCTCATCATTTACATGCCTTTTGCAAAAAAAGGGTGTGTACCTGAGAGGCATTCAGGGTTGACTCAGGTGTCCGTCGGTTCAATCGAAATCCCGACTTCTGGTTACCAGAGCCACAAGCCCGATTAAGAGTATTTATCAGGAATTTGTCAGAAAGATTAACAGGAAATCGGGTCATCCCCGAGAGTTAGAACCGGACAAGTGTCCTATGGGAGCAACCATGCAATTTATCGTAAAAAGCGGAGCGGTAGAGAAGCAGAAAACTGCCTGCCTGGTACTGGGTGTGCAGAAGAAAGAGCTTACCGCCGCAGCCGCAGCCGTAAACGAAGCCAGCAAGGGTGCCATCAACAGCATCCTCAAACGAGGCGACCTCAAGTACAAGGCAGGTCAGACCCTGTTGCTCCAGCATGTTCCGGAAATGCCCTCTGAGCGGATTCTGCTCTGTGCGACCGGCGAAGGAAAAACCGCCCTCCAGGAAAGTGAATTCATCAAACTGGCCAAAGCCGTTGCTGGTGAACTGAAAGCTGCCTCTGTCAAAGACGCCCTGGTGTCCCTGGAAGATATCAATGTAGACGGCAAGGACCACAGCTGGAAAGTACGTCAGCTGGTAGAAGCCATTGTGTATGCGTTCTACCAGTTCGACGAATTCAAGAGTAAAAGTGCCGATACACTGGTACTGAAGAAAGTCACCTTTCTGGCTGATCGCAAGCAGGCAAAATCTCTGAATCAAGCTATTGCTGAAGGTCAGGCCATTGGTGAAGGTCGTAACCTGGCTCGCACTCTGGGCAACCTGCCGGGCAATATCTGCCACCCGACTTATCTGGCAGACCAGGCTAAAGCTTTGGCAAAATCCCATGCCAGGATGACCGCCAAGATTCTGGGTGAAAAACAGATGTCCGATTTGGGTATGAACTCCCTGCTTTCTGTAGGCCAGGGTTCAGACCAGGAATCCAAATTGATTCTGATGGACTACAAAGGTGGCAAGCGTGGCGAGAAGCCCATTGTCCTTCTGGGTAAAGGCATCACCTTCGATACCGGTGGCATTTCCCTGAAGCCCGGCGCAGCCATGGACGAGATGAAATTCGACATGTGCGGTGCAGCCAGCATTTTTGGCGCCATGCAAACCATCCTGGCATTGAACCTGCCCATCAACGTTGTGGGTATGGTTGCCGCCGCCGAGAATATGCCCAGTGGCAACGCTACCCGCCCGGGAGACATCGTAACTTCAATGTCAGGCCAGACCATTGAAATTCTTAATACTGACGCCGAAGGCCGTCTGGTACTCTGCGATGCTCTGACTTACGCCGAGCGTTACAAGCCAAAAGCAGTGATCGATGTTGCCACTCTCACAGGTGCCTGCGTTATTGCCCTGGGTCACCACACCACCGGTCTTCTTGGCAACAATGACGAGCTTACCGAAGCACTGCTGAAAGCTTCCAAAGACGCTTCCGATCTGGCGTGGCAGCTGCCAATGGGTGAAGAGTATCAGGCTCAGCTGGATTCCAACTTTGCTGATATGGCCAACATCGGTGGCCGTGCGGCTGGCACCATCACTGCGGCCTGCTTCCTGGCACGCTTTACAGAAAGCTACCCATGGGCTCATCTGGACATCGCCGGAACGGCCTGGAACTCCGGTAAAGCCAAAGGTGCTACCGGTCGCCCTGTACCCATGTTGATTCAATATCTGCTGAACCAGCTGTAATATTCTCAGGGTTGTGGATCTCTGGAGGCTCACAACCCCTGTTTCCGAAAATCATCAACGCAACATTCGATAAGCCGCTGTCAGATGTCTTGCCGTAAACCTCTGCTAGTCTGTGCCATTCACTCATATTGATTGGAGTTATGCCAGTGAATACAAAAGCAAAGCCTCAGCCGACAGAGATTGATCATATTAGAAACACCTTGGCTGATGTCGTTGATGGTTTGGGTCAAACCCGTGGTGAAATGCACCAAAGGTTTGACCAGCAAGAGAAAGAACATAGTCAATTCAGACAAGAAGTTAATGAGCGGTTTGGCGGCCTCGAACATGAGGTCCATGAGGTTAAAGTCCGTTTTGACGGCCTCGAACAGAAAGTTGACCGGCAAGGCTCTGAAATCAGTGAAATCAAAGAAATGCTCCAGGTTTTGCTTTCCCGCCAATAACCAGGCTACCTGACCAGCGGTGGAGCAGGTTCCGTCCTTA